>JAAEPP010000804.1 GCA_024232495.1 Flavobacteriaceae bacterium | reverse complement strand
GACAAAGCCAAATTAAGCTATCAAGAACAAAAAGAATATCAGCGTCTTGAGCGGGAAATAGCAAACTTGGAGCGAGAAAAAAATGCTTTAGAAAATAAATTTACGACAGAAAACTGGGAAGCAGATGAGATACAAAAACAATCCACCCAACTTCAAAATATTATAGAGAGCTTAAATAATAAAACAGAACGATGGTTTGAATTATCGTCTCTTTTAGAGATTTAAATTCTTATAAAAAAATAAAATTTAATAGCCTCTTAAAATATAATATCTTGTAACCCTATCACTATAAGCAATGAAGACTATAAAAACAGCATTAGTTACCGGAGGAGCATCAGGTTTAGGCTACGAATTTGCTTTATTACTTGCAAAAAATAGCTTTCAATTAATTTTAATAGATATCGACTCGGATCAATTGGAAATAGTAAAAAATGAATTAGAACAGAATTTTCAAATTAAAGTACATACCATCACTAAAGATTTAAGTCTCCAAAATAGTGCTGCAGAATTATTTGAAGAAGTTAAAGAAACCCGAATAGATGTTTTAATTAACAATGCCGGTTTTGGACTATTTGGACCCTTTTACAGCACTAATTGGAATCGTGAGTCATCAATGATCAATTTACATGTTATTACCACTACACAGTTAACTAAGTTACTATTAGACGGTATGATAAAAAGAGGAAGAGGAAAAATATTAAATATATCGTCTCTAGCCGCGTTTCAACCCGGACCATTAATGGCTATTTATTATGCCTCCAAGGCCTATATTTTATCTTTCTCTGAGGCCATCGCCAACGAATTAAAAGGAACAGGTGTAACGGTTACCGTCTTGTGTCCAGGACAGACAAAAACTTCTTTTCAAAAAGTAGTGTCTAAGGGAAATAAAACTAATAAAATTAGTTTTAATATCGCAAATGCCAGCAAAGTTGCGGAGTATGGATATCAAGCAATGATGCATGGTAAAACATTGGCAATTCCTGGTTTAATAAATAAAATTTTATCTTTTTTACCTAGAATATTGCCTAGAAAAATAGCCACACTAATCGTCAGAAAAATACAAGAAAAAAACAGAGAACTATAACTCTTTGTTTTTGTTTTTTTCTGCAATCCATTTACTCAAATATTTAGTTGCTTGTAGATTCTTATATTGAAGTATTTGTCCAATAAAATTACGTTTTCTGTACTTTTCTTTAGCATTTAAGAGCTTATTTAAATGAATTTTAAATTCTTCGGAAAATTTATTTTTATTAAATCGTTTATTTATAATTGCGATACCGTTTTCTTGAAGTTTCAACCATTCTTTTTTGTGAGTATATAAATTTACAGAAGCCTGCACTAAGGCTTCAATATCATCAGAAACTATTCCTGAAAAAGCAAAATCTCCAGCAAGACCCTCTGCTCCAATTGTAGTTGTAATGGATGGGGTACCGTTTTTCATAGCGTCTATGAATTTACCCTTTAATCCAGCACCAAAACGCAAAGGCGACAAGCAAATTTTAGCAGATTTCATAATTTCAGTCACCTCACGAGTCCAACCTTTAACTAAAAATTTATCATTCTCAGAATGAAGTTCATTAATGTGCTGAGGCGCATAAGCACCGTACACATGGAATTCTGCTTCAGGGAGTTGTTTTCTTATCCCTGGCCATATTTCTTTTTTTAAATATAGAACCGAATCTATATTTGGTGCGTGTAAAAGATTCCCAATAGTTACAAAATGTTTTCTGTCTTCAAAAGAAGGCAGGTTCAAATATGTAGAGGATTCAATATTGGTGGTTAAAAATGGTAAATAAAATAATAAATCACTATTTATTTGAAATGTAGTTTTTAATAAATTCATTTCAAATTCAGATATAATCAATGATAAATCACAACGGTATATACTGGCTATCTCTCGGATAGCAGTTTCAGAAAATAAATAATCGTCTGTAATTGTTTTTTCATTTTTAAAAGCTTCATGTCTCGCTTTTCTTAAAAAATGTAAATCTTCGGTATCTAAAATACGAATTGCTTCTGGACAAAATTCTGCAACTCTCCATCCAAATTTTTCTTCCGTAACAAAACGGTCAAAAAGTACTATTGCAGGATTTAATTCTTTTATAAAATCATTAAAACTTGCGTCATTTAATTTAATTTTTTTTACTTCTATTTGTGAGTCCATAAAACTAACAGATTTGTCAGATATGGAAGCCGTACTCGAAAAAACGATATGGAACTTATGTTCTTCAAAAAAGGAAATTAATTGCATCATCCGTTTTCCAGCTGCAGTTGTAGACGGTTCAGGAAACGTATGACCAATAATTAATAGTGTATCCATTTAAAAGACGGAATATTTTAGAGGTAAAAATTTTTAAACTTCTTATTTTTAAGAAATCACTTCTGCATACAAGTCAAAATCCTCTGCTGAAATAATTTTTACAGTGACAAAATCACCTGAACGAATATAAGATTTTTTTGCGTTTATAAGAACTTCATTGTCTACGTCTGGACTATCAAACTGAGTTCTGCCAACAAAATAATTTCCTTCTTTACGATCAATGATTACTTTAAATTCTTTATCAATTTTCTCTTGATTTAACTCCCAAGATATTTGTGATTGAATTTCCATAATTTCATTAGCTCGTTGCATTTTTACCTCTTCAGGAACGTCATCTTCTAATAAGTATGCAGTAGTATTTTCTTCGTGTGAATAGGTAAAACATCCCAGTCGTTCAAATCGCATATCGGATACCCATTGCTTTAACTCTTGGAAGTTCTCTTCAGTTTCTCCAGGATATCCGACTATTAGAGTTGTTCTTATAGCCATCCCTGGAACTCTTTCTCTAAAATCTTTTAATAGTCTGTTGATTTTTTCTTTTCCAAACCCACGTTTCATTGATTTTAATACAGAATCTGAAATATGTTGCAGTGGAATATCAATATAATTACATACTTTAGATTCATTTCTCATCACTTCTAATACATCCAATGGAAATCCAGTTGGAAAAGCATAATGCAAACGAATCCAATCGATACCTTCTACTTTTATTAGCTCTTTTAGCAATTCTGCAAGGTTCCTTTTTTTATAAATATCCAAACCATAATACGTTAAGTCTTGGGCGATTAAAATTATCTCTTTAACTCCGTTTGCAGCTAATTTTTCTGCTTCAATAACTAATTCTTCAATGGGGGTACTTTTATGCTTTCCTCTCATTAAAGGAATGGCGCAAAAAGAACATGGACGGTCACAACCCTCAGCAATTTTTAAATAGGCATAGTTTTTAGGAGTAGTCGTTAATCGCTCTCCTATTAATTCGTGTCTGTAGTCTGCTTCAAGAGCTTTTAATAAGCTCGGTAATTCAGTGGTTCCAAAATATTGATCTACATCAGGTATTTCTTTTTGTAAATCTGGCTTATACCTTTCAGATAAACAACCCGTTACAAAAACCTTATCTACGGTTCCATCTTGTTTTTTTTGAACGTAGTCTAAAATAGTATTGATACTTTCTTCTTTAGCATTGGCAATAAAACCACAAGTATTAATTACAACAATATTTCCTTCGTCCTCATGAACTACCTCTTTGTTATTGGCTTTTAACTGACCCATTAACACTTCACTATCATAAACGTTTTTAGAACAACCTAAAGTGACAACGTTAATTTTATTTTTCTTTAAACTTTTAGTGCGCATATAAATTAATTGAAATCTATTTAAAGAAAGAATCTACAAACTCAATTTTATTAAAAACTTGAAGATCATCAATACCCTCACCAACACCAATATATTTAACAGGGATTTTAAATTGGTCACTAATACCTATCACAACACCACCTTTAGCAGTTCCGTCTAATTTTGTGACTGCTAGTGAAGTAACTTCGGTAGCGGCTGTAAATTGTTTAGCTTGTTCAAAAGCATTTTGTCCAGTTGAACCGTCTAATACTAATAAAACATCATTGGGGGTCTCAGGAATTACTTTTTCCATAACTCGTTTTATTTTAGTCAGCTCATTCATTAAATTAACCTTGTTGTGAAGTCTTCCTGCAGTATCAATTATTACGACATCAGCTTTTTGTTTAACAGCACTTTTAAGGGTGTCAAAAGCAACACTTGCTGGATCACTGCCCATGGATTGTTTAACAATAGGAACATCAGTTCGATCTGCCCACACTTGTAGTTGGTCAATTGCTGCCGCTCTAAAAGTATCTGCTGCACCTAAAACAACATGTTTCCCCGCTTTTTTAAATTGACTAGCTAGTTTACCAATAGTAGTTGTTTTTCCAGCACCATTAACACCAACCACCATTATCACATAGGGAGTATCTTGTTCTGGAATATCAAATTCGGTAGCATTACCAGTATTTGTTTCACTTAATAAACCCGATATTTCCTCTCGAAGAATTTTGTTAAGCTCATCGGTACCTAAATATTTATCTTTTGAAACACGAGCTTCAATTCGATCTATCACTTTTAAAGTTGTCTCCACCCCTACATCACTGGACACTAATACCTCTTCTAGGTTATCTAATACATCATCATCAACTTTACTTTTTCCAGCAACAACTTTACTAAGTTTATCAAAAAATGACGATTTAGTTTTTTCGAGGCCTTTATCTAAGGTTTCTTTTTTTTCTTTTGAAAATATTTTTTTAAAAAAACTCATAGTTAGTTTTTAGAATCTAATTAATTACAAATATAAGATTTAGCAGCTTTGTTCTAAAAATATTATTAAATAGAAAAGCCACTTTAAAAAAAGTGGCTTTATGAAGATTTCTAGTTGGTATTATTTTTTACTGAACCAACCATTTACTTGGTCTGGAGCCATGATAGACTCAACAAAAGTATAGGCACCGGTTTTTTCCGATTTTACCATTTTAATTGCTTTTGTTAAACGTTTTGAACCAGTCTGTAATGATGCTATTGATTTTTTTGCCATGTCTAATTATTTTATCTCCTTATGTACGGTCATCTTTTTAAGAATCGGATTGAATTTTTTAATCTCCATACGATCTGGAGTATTTTTTTTATTTTTTGTAGTGATATAACGAGATGTACCTGGTTTACCAGACGATTTGTGTTCTGTACACTCTAATATTACTTGTACTCTATTTCCTTTTTTAGCCATTGTGATCGACTTTAATTATTAAAATGCATTATTTGTTTAAGTAGCCTTTTTCACGAGCTTCTTTAACTACTGCAGTAATTCCTTTTTTGTTAATTGTTTTTAAAGTTGAAGCAGCTACTTTGATCGTAATCCATTTATCTTCTTCAGGTAAATAAAAACGTTTTTTTATAAGATTTACATTAAATCTTCTTCTTGTTTTATTCATAGCGTGAGAAACATTATTCCCAAACATTGCCTTTTTTCCAGTAAGCTCACAAACTCTTGACATTCCTAATATCTTTTAGTTATTTTAAACAGGGTGCAAATTTAATAAAATTAATTGTTACCTACAACAAAAGAAAATTAGTTTTTTAAAATTTCTTTTTGAAGCATTTCAAGAGCTTTATACGTAGCTTTAGCAATAACTCGCTCCCTGGGCTGTCCAAAATTAAATTTCTTTGACTTCACCCCTTTTGGACTTGCTATTGCAATATGTACAGTACCCAACTCATCATCAGTTTCTCCTTTACTTGGCCCTGCATTTCCTGTAGTAGCTATTGCATAATCTGTTTTGAAAACTTTATTAGAAGCTATCGCCATCGATTCGGCAACCTCTTTACTAACAACAGAAAATTTATCAATGATGTTTTTATTGATTCCCAAGACAGAAGTTTTAGTATCTGTAGCGTAGGCGACCAAACTCCCTCTAAAAAAGGTGGAAATACCTGGTTCCGTAGTAATCATTTCTGCAATTTTTCCACCAGTACAACTTTCGGATACACTAAGTGTATTCTTGGATGCATTAAAAAGCTGCGCAATTTGATCGACCAGGTTTGTTTCATTTTCATAACCTACAGCAATATCGATTAACAATTGATGTAATTGTTCCATTTGCTCATCTACTTCCTGTTTGACCTTTGATTCTTTAAAACCTTTTGAAGAAAGTCTAAGCCGAACTCTTCCTAGCGAGGGCAAATAAGCCAGTTTTATGTTACTTGGTAAGGCATCTGCCCATTTGTAAATGATTTTAACAATTTCACTTTCTCCTTTTCCAATTGTTAGTAATGTCTTGTGGTATATAAATGGACAGTCAAATTTTTCAATAATTTTTGGAAGCACCTTTAACTTCATCAAATTTTTCATTTCAAATGGAATTCCAGGTAAAGATACATACACTGTATTTTCTTGCTCCATCCACATACCCGGAGCGGTTCCAAAATTATTTTTTAAAACAGTCGCCCTGGAAGGAACCAATGCTTGATTTAAATTTTCAGGAAGTGGTGACTGATTGGTAAATTTTTTATAAAGTTCTTTTACGTGCTTCAAAACTTCTTTGTTTTGAATCAACGTGTCTTCAAAAAAATCACATAATGTTACCTTTGTAATATCGTCTTTAGTTGGCCCTAGACCACCTGTAAGAATAACTATATCAACTCTTTTACTCGCACTAGCTAAAGCCTCTAAAATATGGGAACGATCATCTTGTATGGATGTAATTTGATATACTTGTACTCCTATTTTATTTAGTTCTTTAGAAATAAAGACCGAGTTGGTGTCAATAATCTGTCCAATTAAAATCTCATCACCGATCGTAATTATTTCTGCTAGCATTTATAAATTAAAATCTTCTTTTAACTCTTTTAAAACTATCTCAGTTTTTGCAACTACTTTATCCATATGATTTTGAATAGTAGATATATTTTTTGAGGACTTAGTCCAAGATTCTATAGCAGTAACTGATTTACTAATATTTAAACCAAACATTTCAAAATTTGGTTTCATTTTATGGGCAAAATGATACGCTAAGTCCCTATTATTATTTTCAATAGCCTCAATCATAGCGGTTAAATCTGGAGGTATTTCCTCTAAAAAAGTCTTAACAACAAGTAGTATAAAATCTTGATCGTCGCCTGCGATTTCGGCTATATTTTTTAAGGAATATTTTTTTGTCATCATTTAACTTTTATGGAGAACATCTCCTCTTCCTCTAAAAAACCAACTAAAGTATCATCAGAGATTACTTTACCAACTCCGGAGGGAGTACCTGTAAATATAATATCTCCAATCTTTAAAGTAAAATATTTAGATATGTATTCGATTAAAGTGTCAATTTTCCATTGCATCAGCAGAGTGTTCCCTCTTTGAACTACCTCATCATTTCTTTTTAAACTAAAATTTATATTATTTACGTCAGCAAACTTTGCTTTAGAAACGAAATTACCGATGACAGCGGAACCATCAAATGCTTTAGCTTTTTCCCAAGGCAATCCTTTTTCTTTGAGTTGGGACTGAAGATCTCTAGCGGTAAAGTCTATCCCTAAACCTATTTCATCATAATATTTATGTGCAAATTTTTGATCAATGTGTTTTCCAATTCTATTAATCTTGACTAAGATTTCCACTTCATGATGTACGTTATTGGAAAACTCAGGGATAAAAAAAGGCTGTCTTTTTAACAAAATTGCAGTGTCTGGCTTTAAAAATAAGACAGGGTCCTTTGGAGCTTTGTTATTTAACTCTTTCGTATGTTCCACATAATTTCTACCTACACAAATTATTTTCATTTTGTGTTGAATTTATTTTTTAACATATTTAAACTATCATCTGTTATAGGACCTGCAATTTTATTGGTAATTCTATTTTTTAAATCTCTTAAGACCTTCTTCGTATAATTAGGAAAATCTGCATTCTGTATCCAACTAAAATAGCCTGGTTCCGTTTTAAATAAATCCTCGATCACTTTTCCTTTATGTTTTCCAAAAGTAATTATTTCCTGACCTTCTTTGTTGTAACCAATAAAACCTGCAAAATCAGCAAAGTTTTGATGAGAACTAAATTTAGATAGGTAATCCATATCATTTTCTAAACCATCGTATTTATCTAACTGCGCCTTCAATACTTCATAGGTAGCCATTGTATCTGCTTCAGCACTATGAGCGTTCGTAAGGTCTTTATTGCAGTAAAATTTATAAGCAGCTTCCAAAGTCCTTTTCTCCATTTTATGAAAAATAGTTTGAACATCGACTGCTTTATTAATTTTTAGATCAAAATCAATTTCAGCTCTCAACAATTCTTCAGCTAATAAAGGAATATCAAATCTATTAGAATTAAATCCACCAAGATCACTGTTTTTTATTAATTCAGATACTTTTGGCGCTAATTCTTTAAACGTAGGCTCATTTAGTACCATTTCGTCAGAAATACCGTGGATTGCAGTCGTTACTGCAGGGATTTTCATCTCAGGATTAACACGCCAAGTAAAACTTTCTTTGTTCCCATTAGGAAAAACTTTTAATATCGATATTTCTACGATACGATCTTTTGAAACATTTACCCCAGTTGTCTCTAAATCAAAAAAGCATATGGGTTTTTTTAATTTTAATTCCATGATGAATTTTTACACAAACAAATATATTGAATACCCCTGTTGAAAATTACTAAAAAAGAAAAATCATTTTTAAATTTCTCTATTTAAATCCCAAGATTCAAGATAATCAGCAACAGCTTTAACAAATTGACCTCCTAATGCTCCATTTACTACCCTATGGTCATAGGAATGAGATAAGAACATTTTATAACGGATTCCAATGAAATCACCTTCTGGGGTTTCAATAACCGCAGGTACTTTTCTGATGGCTCCTAAAGCCAAAATACCTACTTGTGGTTGATTGATTATAGGTGTTCCCATAATACTTCCAAAGGTACCTACATTAGTTACGGTATAAGTTCCTCCTTGAATATCGTCTGGTTTTAGTTGTCCACCTCTAGCTCTTTGGGCTAAATCATTAACTGCTTTACTCATTCCAACCAAGTTTAATTGATCGGCATTTTTAATCACAGGAACTATTAGGTTACCATCTGCTAATGCAGCTGCCATACCTAAGTTGATGTTTTTTCGTTTGATGATTTTATCGCCATCTACCGAAATATTGAGCATCGGAAAATCTTTTAACGCTTTCGCAACAGCTTCTAAAAAAATTGGTGTGAAGGTTAAATTTTCACCTTCTCGTTTTGTAAATCCGTCTTTTACTTTTTTACGCCAATTCCATATGTTAGTAACATCTGCTTCAATAAAAGACTGAACGTGAGCAGAAGTCTGTACACTCTCCACCATATGATGGGCAATTAATTTGCCCATACGAGTCATTTCTATAATTTCATCTCCTCCATTTACAGATACTGGAGTTGTTGAAACTGTTTTACTTTCTTTTTGTGTAGCTTCCTTATTTATTGTCGTGGTGTCTTTTAATAAAGGTTGAGTACTTCGATTTTCTACAAATTTTAAAATATCGTTTTTAGTAACTCTTCCATCTTTTCCTGTTCCAGAAATTTGATCTAATTCTTGTTGTGAAATACCTTCTGCTAAAGCAATATTTTTAACTAAAGGTGAATAAAAACGACTGTCTGTACTTTGCACAACACTTGATATAGTTTTAAGAGCAGGAGCTTCTACAGCAGCAATTATTTCTTTAGTTGGAATTGCCTCATTTTCTTCCTCTGGACTAGAGACCTCAGGAATAGCTCCTTCTCCAGCTATTTCAATAATAGCAATAGTCTGCCCTACTTGAATTACATCATCAACCTCAAAAAGTTTTTCAACTAAAACACCCGTTACTTCGCTTGGCACCTCACTATCTACTTTATCGGTAGCAATTTCTAATACTGCTTCGTCCTCTTCAATAGTGTCGCCAACCTCTTTGAGCCAACTAGTTAAGGTTGCTTCCGCAACACTTTCTCCCATTTTTGGTAACTTCAATTCAAATTTTGTCATCATAATTATCTAAAAGAAGATTTTTTATCTACGTCGCAAAATTAGTTAAAATTTATATTTATTAGAGGACCATTTTCCTAAAAAACAAGTACAGACCCATTTTCATCACTTTGATCACTCCCTAAAATAAAATTACATCCTGGAGGTCTTATGCGAAATTTATTACCAAATCCACTTAATTTTTTCATTACTTTAAAAATTTGTGAATAGGACATATAGTTTACATCAAAAATAAAGCAACAGTTTGTTAATTCTGCATCTAATAAAATATCCCTAGAAACTGTTTGTAGCTCTATTTTTAATTTTTCAGAAAGTATCTCCGCTAACTTTAAATTTTTACTTAATAAATAGGTTTTTTGGATTTGGTTGATTTTATCTTCATTAATTGTTGACGATTTTTTGATTTTTTTTGTTAAAAAAACGCCCATTTTTACTAATGTGTTAAAACCTATATTGGTACTAAAATGTTTTTGATAAAAAATAAACATTGCTCCATAAAAACGATCAAAGTAAGCTTTGTCTTTTTTGGTACTTTCTCCTTTATAATGTAGGATATTTGTTGTTCCTAGGTAATAATTACGATAACCAGCTTTCGTTAATTTATAAGACAAATCAATATCTTCACCGTACATAAAATAATCTTCATCAAAACCTCCAACTTCTTGATAAATAGATTTTTTAATGAACATAAAAGCTCCTACTAAAACCGAAACTTCTCCACTTTCTAGGGGCGCTATATGTTTTGCATAATAGCTATTACTCCATCCCATCAGCTTGAGAAATGAAGCTTTTGGAGTGGGTAAATTACGTTTACTCTCAGGCAAAAAAAGACCTTTCCCATCCATTAGGTAAACACCTAAAGCTCCTAAATTAGGTTTAGAATTAGCATATTTTAAAACCTCAACAAAAGTATTTTCTGTCACTGCAGTATCGGGATTTAAAATACAAACATAATCTCCTTTTGCAATTTTAACAGCTTGATTATTTGCTTTACTAAAACCAAGATTTTCCTTATTTTCAAGCAAAATAATTTCAGGGAATAATTGTTTAACCATCTGACAACTGTCGTCGGAGGAGTTATTATCTATTACGATAATTTCAGACTCAATTTTTTTTAAACCAACCTGAACACTTAAAATACATTGCTCTAAAAAAAAGCGAACATTGTAGTTTAATATGATAACAGATAATTTCAAAAGTCTAATTTTTTAAAGAAGCTTCAAAGGGGATTCTATTTACTATACTTCTACCAAGTGTTACCTCATCCGCATATTCCAACTCGTCACCGACCGAAATCCCTCGTGCTATGGTGGTGGTGGTAATTTTAAATTCTTCGATTTGTTTAAAGATAAAAAAATTAGTGGTGTCACCTTCCATAGTTGAACTTAATGCAAAAACAAGTTCCTTAACAACTCCAGATTTTACCTTATCAATCAAGGAAGAAATATTTAATTCGCCTGGACCAATGCCATCCATCGGTGATATTTTTCCTCCAAGAACATGATATTGTCCTCGATATTGGCTGGTGTTTTCTATGGCCATGACATCTCTAATGTCTTCAACAACACATACTAGTTGTTTATTTCGATTTAAATTACTGCAAATTTCACAAATCTCTTTATCCGAAATATTATGGCAATTCTTACAAAAAATAATCTCATCCCTCATTTTCTGCAGACTCTCTGAAAGTTTTTGAGTGTGTGACTTTGGCTGTTTTAACAAGTGTAAAACCAAACGTAAAGCAGTCCGTTTACCTATGCCGGGAAATTGAGCCATTTCATTAACAGCATTTTCAAGAAGTTTTGATGAAAAATCCATTGAATAATATCTTGGAGCAAGATAAAAAAAATGCTTCAGATAACACCTAGTATCTGAAGCATTCTATATAGAATAAAAATTATTTTTTTATGACTTTTTTTGTAATGGTTCCAATATCTGAATTAATTCTTACATAATAAATACCATTACTCAAGGCTGAAATATTCATGGAATGAGGTTGATTTAAAGAAACATTAGGTTGATACCTTACTAATTTTCCTAATTGATCAAATACCCTGAAATCTGCTTCAGCACCTTTTCTAAAATTAAAAGTGATTATACTATTTGTTGGATTCGGAAAAATTTCGACATCCGTATTGTTAATCAAGGATTCTGTGTTTAATAAATGAGGTACGTATGGAGACGCCCAAAGTCCTCTTCCATAGGTTCCTGCATAAATTTTTCCATCTGCAGAATTAATTTCTAGTTCATTGATAATTACATTAGGTAAGTTGATACTGTATGGCTGCCATTCAGTAAAAGTATTATCTATATAGAAAATTCCATAATCCATCCCTAAGTACAATCCATCTTCACCGTTATCGTCCCAGACTAATGCTAAAGAACTAAAATCTGGCAAGTTAAATTTATAACTTAACCAAGACAAGCCTCCATCTTCAGAAACAAATACTTTAGAATTTGATGTAGTTGCTACCGCTATTTTTTCTGGATTGGTTGGGTGAATAGCTATCGAATTTATAGATCCACCAGGGTTCGTAAGTGGGGACCAATCGGTTGCTCCTCCATCTATTGTCTTAAACAATAAAGGTCCTCTGGAGGCGTAAATGACAAGGTTATTTGAGTTTGCAATTTTTAATTGATTCAGGTTTCCACTAAATTCTTGAGAAATTGCTAACCAATTATTTCCAGAAGCTACAGATTTGTATACCTGGTTCAAACCAATGTAAATAACATCGGTTAAAATTGGATCCTGTTCAAAAGGAGTCACCCAATTTCCTTGTGAAGGAATGGAAACACCACTTGTGGACTGCCCCCCATTAAAAGTTCTGTAAACACCTCCAAATTGGATCATACCAAACATTTTACTTGAATTATCCTTATCAACAAAACCCTCCATACCATCAGCTCCTATCCAATCTTTCCATCCTTCTGCTTCAGAGTAGAAAGAAGATCCATTATCTTGGGATCCAGTGGTAACAATAACTTCTGGAGTTTGAGTAATTCCAATTTTATATAACTGCCTAATGCCTAGACCAGTCGATAAATCTTCATAATAATCTGAGGTCACATTTGCAGTGTCTTCGGCTTTAAAAATACCCCCGTCGGTTCCAGCAAATAAGGTGGTACCGTTAAATAACAATAAATCTACATCGGCATGACAATAACCAATGTTAGCGTTTTCTGCATTTCCAGGAACCCAGTCCGAGGTACAATAAAAATTTTCACCCCCATCGATCGACCTCCAGGTTAAAACGCCTGCAATATGAACTTCATTTACATCCTCAGGGTTTACTGCAATATCCATGTCACGAGGTGCTTGACCACCAGAATCGATTCCATTAGTATCATAACCAAAATAATTTCTTCCAACGTGATCTAACTCCGAAAAAGTAAAACCGGTATTGGTTGACTTATAAAAACCCCCAAAACTTCCTTCAAAAGCCTCCAGAACATATACTACATTTTCGTCATCGGGAGAAACACCAATCATTTTAGGAGCACTATCAAATGTAAAATTACTAGTAAAACTTTCTCCTCCGTTGAAAGAAACATGAAAGCCTGTTCCTGAAGCATAGACCACATTAGGGTCGTTGGGTTTAAATTCTATGTCATAACCTTGACTGTCATTAACAGCAGTAATCCAGTTTAACCCTCCATCTAAAGATTTTCTTATTCCACCATTTTGAGAGGTTGCAAATAGCTTAGAGGGGTCTGTTGGATGTATAAGAATTTTGTTTACAATTGAAGTTCCCATATCACCTAATAGATTCCAAGTAGCTCCAGCATCTAAAGAATGATAGATGAGTCCATTGTTAGATCCAAAAAAATAATGATCCGAATCAGTGGGATCTATGCTTACGGAAAAAACTCGAAGATTGGAAAAATAGTCTCCTAATGGGATCCAGTTTTGACCTCCATCTAGAGTTTTCCAGACTCCACCAGTATTAGCACCAACAATCATGTGATCACTGTTATTTTGATCAATTGCGATGCCCGTTATTCTGCCAACTCCGGGATTCCAGCTAGTGGTTGCATTCCAATTTTGAGGACCTAATTCCTCCCAATTGTCCGTTAATGGCTGTCTTGTTTCTGAAGTTGTATTAAGATAGGCATTGTAATTTTCAATTTTTGTAAGTATTTCTTCTGTTTTAGGCAAATAACCTGCTTCATTCATTAATCGCTTAGCATTGTATTCCCATCTTTTAAATTGAAAATATCCAGATCCTTTTCCTTGATAACGATTTGCGAAATAAGCTTCTCCGCTATCAATAACCTCTTGGACGGTAAAGGTTTCAGACTCTATCATTTCAAGATATTCTTGAGCGTAGTTATTTAAAAAACCACCTAGGAGCATTGTTAATAGCACAATTATTTTTTTCATAATATTTTTTTTCAGCATAAAACTACAAATTTTATGGGATTAATATTCAACAGTTCAATTATTTAACAATCTTTGTATTTTTACAAAAAAACAACATGCAACCCACTCAAATTATCTTATTAATTGCCCTTTATTTTGGGGTATTGATTCTGATTTCTTATTTAACAGGGAAAGAAGATTCTAATGAAGCTTTTTTCAAAGCAAATAAATCTGCGCCTTGGTATTTAGTTGCTTTTGGAATGATTGGCGCCTCCTTATCTGGAGTTACTTTTATTTCAGTTCCAGGATTAGTAGAAGGACAACAATTTGCTTACCTTCAGGGTGTTCTTGGTTTTTTTGTTGGTTATTTAATTGTTTTGTTAGTTTTAATTCCTCTGTACTACCAACTAAATGTTACATCGATTTATCAATATTTAGAAGATCGTTTTGGTAAAACCAGTTACAAAACAGGTGCTTTTTTCTTTTTAATTTCTCGTGTTACGGGTGCATCATTTAGACTTTATCTCGTTGCATTAGCGATGCAGTATATTGTTTTTGAAAGTCTAGGTATTCCATTTTGGGTTACGGTGGTACTTTCTATTTTGTTAATTTGGTTATACACCAACAAAGGAGGGATTAAAACCATCATTTGGACAGATACTTTACAGACAATAGCCATGCTTACCTCGGTGAGTGTAGCTATCATTTTAATTTTAAATAAACTAGATTGGACTTTAGCAGAAACTTTTACCAAAGAAACATTTAAAAATAAAAGTAAAATTTTCTTTTTTGAGGACGTGAATAGCAGTATTTATTTTTGGAAATATTTTATTGGAGGTATTTTTATTACCATCGCGATGACAGGTTTAGATCAAGATATGATGCAAAAAAACTTAACCTGTAAAAACGCAAAAGAGTCCAAAAAAAATATGTTCTTAATGTCTATTTTATTAGTAGTAGTTAATGTAATTTTTTTAACGCTTGGAGCTTTGTTATTTATCTATGCAGAACAATTTAATGTTGCTATTCCAGAACTTAATGGTATTACTCGAACCGATTTATTATTTCCAGAAATAGCAATGAATCAAGGCCTTGGCAAAGGACTAGCCATCACCTTTATTATAGGCTTAATTGCCGCTGCCTACAGTAGTGCAGATAGTGCTTTAACATCGCTAACTACTTCGTTCTCTGTAGATTTTTGTCATATAGAAAACCAACCTATTGCAGTTCAAAAACCTTTGCGTAAAAAAGTACATGTAGGAGTTTCCATAGTACTTATAGTGGTTGTTATCATTTTTAATTCACTCGAAGGTAGTGTCGTTAGTAATCTTTTTAAGTTTGCTACATTTACCTATGGTCCATTACTTGGTTTATTTGCGTTTGGAATATTAACCAAAAAAACTACTCATGATAAATACACTTGGATGGTAGCTTTAATTGCTATTTTATTAACCTATTTTATAACGTTGACTCCCTCGTATTTTCCAAATAGTTTTATAGGCAACTACAACTTTCATTGGGAAATACTACCAATTAATGGGTTTATAACCTTTTTAGGCTTATTAATGGTATCTAAAAAGCAAACTACTAGTATTGATTCGTAGAAAGTAATACTAAGGTACAAGCTTCTTCGTAGTGGATGTTATGTTTTTTTAACTGCTTATAAAATTCAGGATTTTCGGTTCCGGGATTAAATAGTACCCTAGCAGGATTTAATAATAAAATATAGTCATAGTATGCTGCTTGTCTTTTGGCGTTTAGGTAAAGGGTGATGGTATCTATATCCTCGTACAGGGGCATTTCGTTGGTAATAGGAACGCCTGCAACGGTTCCAATTTTTAGACCCATCGCTTTTACCTCATGTTCGTGACCTACCAATTTATGAATTGCGATATTGGAATACCGCGAAGGGTTTAAACTGGCACCAATAACGAGTGTTTTTTTCATGTAGTATATTTTATAGTTACCACCTAATAATTACACTTCCCCAGGTAAATCCACTTCCGAAGGCTGCTAAAACTATTAGATCCCCATTAGTTACTTTTCCTTTTTCATGAGCTTCTGTAAGTGCAATAATGATGGATGCGGCTGTGGTATTCCCATATTTTTGAATGTTATTGTACACCTGGTCGTCTCGCAAGCTAAATTTTTTCTGAACAAATTGAGAGATTCTTAAATTGGCCTGATGAGGAATTAACATATCGATATCTGTAGGCGACAAACCGTTGGTTTGTAAACCCTCCATAATCACTTCCGAAAATCGAACCACTGCATTTTTAAATACAAAAGTTCCATTCATGTAAGGGTAGTAAGAAAGATCGTCTGGATTGTTCAAAATTTCAGGCACCCAATGGGCAATACTAGGACTTTCAACTGTTAACTCTCTTGCATGTTTTCCTTCGCTGTGCAAGTGTGTAGAAAGAATTCCTCTTTCTGGATCGTCACTTCTAGTTAGTATCGCTGCTCCAGCACCGTCTCCAAAGATTACGGAAACTCCCCTTCCACGTGTGGTTACATCCAACCCTCCTGAGTGAAATTCGGAACCAATGACCAAGATATTTTGATACATTCCTGTTTTTATAAACTGATCGGCAACCGACAAGGCATAAACAAAACCAGAACACTGATTACGAACATCCAAAGCGCCTACGGTTGGTAAACCTAACATATCTTGTATTTGAACCCCACATCCTGGAAAGTACATATCTGGACTAAGCGTAGCAAAAATGATAAAATCAATTTCATTTTTATCAATTCCAGCTTTTTCTATAGCAATTTTGGCAGCTTTTGCCCCCATGGAAGCCGAGGTCTCCGGACTCCCCTGTTCAATCCATCGACGCTCTTTTATTCCTGTTCTTTCCTGAATCCATTCGTCATTGGTATCCATTAACTTAGAAAGATCATCGTTGGTCACGATGTTATCTGGAACAAAATGTCCCAATCCTGATATTCTTGAAGTATACATTTTAATATTATTATACCACTCTCATTAGTTTGAAAACGGGATTTAAATATACCTATTAACTAAATAACGAAACAATAATTAACGATTATATGTTATGCGTGCATAGTAAAATCATCAATTCTTGTCAACTTGTCAGTAATTAAAGATTGGTATTTTTTTTGACTAACATAATTTATAATTTTAAAAAATAAAAAAATGAGTAAAGGAACTATTAACGTATCGGTTGAAAATATTTTTCCGCTAATTAAGAAGTTTTTATATAGTGATCACGAAATATTTTTACGTGAACTAATTTCAAATGCAACAGACGCAACGGTTAAGCTTAAGTATTTAACCAACATTGGAGAAGCCAAAGTAGAATACGGCAATCCTATGATTGAAATAAAAATTGACAAAGAAAACAAGAAGCTTCATATCATCGATCAAGGTATTGGTATGACCAAAGATGAAATTGAAAAATACATCAATGAAATTGCTTTTTCTGGTGCAGAAGAGTTTTTAGAAAAGTACAAAGACGAATCTGGAGATGACAAAGGAATTATTGGACATTTTGGTTTAGGATTTTATTCTGCCTTTATGGTAGCTGATAAAGTAGAAATTATATCCAAGAGTTTTAAAGAAGAGCCAGCAGTTCATTGGGAGTGCGACGGATCGCCAGAATACTCTACGAAAAAGTCTAAAAAAACAACCCGAGGAACAGAGATTGTATTACATATCGCTGAAGATTCTTTAGAATTTTTGGAAGACGCTCGTATCAATGAGTTGTTAGTGAAGTACAACAAGTTTATGCCGATTCCAATTAAATTTGGAACCAAGGAAGTAAACGACCCTGACCACAAACCAAAAACAACCAAAGATAAAGACGGAAAAGAAACTAAAAAGCAACAAAAAATGATCACGGTAGATAATCTAATTAATAACCCTACCCCTGCTTGGACCAAACAACCCGCTGAACTAAAAGCGGAAGATTATAAAAGTTTTTATAGAGAATTGTATCCTATGCAGTTTGAAGAGCCACTCTTCAATATCCATTTAAATGTAGACTATCCTTTTAATCTTACCGGAATTTTATACTTCCCTAAGATGACCAACGATCTAAACATGCAGAAGGATAAAATACAATTGTATCAAAACCAAGTTTTTGTAACCGATAATGTAGAAGGGATTGTTCCCGAATTTTTAACCATGTTACGTGGAGTGATTGATTC
>JAAEPP010000803.1 GCA_024232495.1 Flavobacteriaceae bacterium | reverse complement strand
AACAAAGCCAACCTTTCCACATATACGTGAAAAAACTTTCTTCCATTTCGGTCTTCTGTAATCTTTTCGCAACTGTTCTAGCAACTCTTCTGTACGCTTCTTTTGGTGTTTCTCCATTATATAAATAACCTCCTCCTATTGTTTTTTTGTATACTTCTGTATCACCCCATAATGGGTAATCAACTCCTTTTTTCCAATCATTATTCCACATATTATTTTTCTTCAGGGATTTCTAATTTAGGTCCTGTAAAATTAGGACTTTTTTCTCTTTTATCATTTAATATCTTTTCTTCTTTTTCTTTTAATTCTTTAATTAATTTTTCCCATTTATCTTTTCCAATATGGTATTGAAATGCTGTTAAAGTTCCCTGTGCAATATTAGCATTTGTTTGAACTTCTTGTACAAGTTTTTTAACTATATTAGTTAACCCTTCTACTCTATTTTTTAATTCTATTAATTTTGATTCTTTCATTTTATACTATATAATATTATAAACATTATTGCTGGTAAAATAGTCCAAAGAAAATCCCATATATCTGGAGTCCCATGTTGTTTATCATAAACTAATTCTTTCCAAGCGCCTATTATTACTGTAAACCATAATCCATGTAAGCCGAATATAGCTATTCCTACAAAACTTATAATAGTTCCATAGAAAAAGTGTAATAATTTATCATGTTTTATTTGTGTTAATTTATCTATTAATTTTTTCATTTTAAAAAATGTGTTATCCAAGCAACTAATCCATTTAAATTTAATGCCACAAGATTCCATTGCTTACGTGATGATACCTGTACAATCACACAACAAAATCCTATTATAAATAATCTTGGATCTAAAGTCCATTGCCCTGCTATTAAAAACCCTGCACCCATATATCCTACACGAGACGCAAACTTTTGATAGCTTGTTAATTTATTTGTATAAGCTAATAGCTTAAGTAGTTTTCTTTTTACCATATGTCTTCAAAATCTTCTCCTTCATTCGCTTTACTATAGTCAGTCGGCATAATCGCAAAAAAGTCAGTGTGAGTGTGACCCCCAGTAAGATGATAGAAACAATCAAGATTCGCTGCTGCGTCCTTGTCATAGTGGAAAAATCTTCTTTTATCCGAGTAACCCAATTCTTGTAGTTTTTCATTTGTTCTTTTTCTTACAAATTGTTTTAAGTCATATGACTTTAGGTTTTCAATATCACCCATTTCAAACATTTTGTCTATATATTTTTCTTCTAATTCTACCATTATTTT
>JAAEPP010000802.1 GCA_024232495.1 Flavobacteriaceae bacterium | reverse complement strand
CATTCAAAGTTCAGGTAAAGTATGGGTTACAACCAAACTTATCGGCTCCGAAGTCACTATTAGCATTAAAGATAATGGCCATGGTATTTCTTCTGAAAATATAAAAAAGCTATTTGATCCGTTTTTTACAACAAAACCAGTAGGAAAAGGGACCGGTTTAGGGTTACATATTGTCAGCTCTATTTTAGAGGAGCATAATGGCCATATTACAGTCAGTTCTACATTAGGGAAGGGGACTGAATTCATATTACACCTACCATTAAATCATGACTAATACCAATACGAATAAATAATTACTCAATTTAAATGAACTCAATATTCCAATAACATCGTTGCTTTCAATCCTAATTTAATACCAATCAGATTATTTAAACACCCAAATTAATCCAGTCTCTCATACACATTGATTTTACTCGTTCTAAATCACTAACGAAGCTATTCCAAGCATCGCAACATGAATTAACAATATCCTCATAACCATCAAAGCATTTATTGGCTAGTTCATTTTGGCGTAACCATTGCCAAATCTGCTCTACAGGGTTGAGTTCAGGAGAATATGCAGGCAACCTAACCAATGTAATATTATCAAAACAAAGTGCTGTATCCTTAGTATGCCAGCCTGCACCGTCCATTATTACAACAGCATGCCGTCCTTCCTTTGTAGCTTGTGATATTTGCTTTAAATGCTGTCTCATTGCGTCTTTATTGACATAAGGCGTTATTATTGCCTCTGTTGCTCCAGTCGCAGGACAAATAGCACCAAAAAGATAAGTATATTGAAATTGTTGCTGTTTCACAGCTCTCGGCCGTGAGCCTTTTTCAGCCCATAATCTTGTCGTTGTATTCTGTTGGCCAAACCTTGCTTCGTCTTGAAACCAAATATCTATGTTGGATCTATCATGATCCTCAGGGATCATTTCAGTTTTGAATTTTTTTTAAAATCGTCTTGAATTTCTTGTGATTGTTTAGGGTGTTTCGAACGACTAGTTATCCAAGAAAAATTCAATGAATTTAATAATCTATAAATATTATCTAAACAATATGTTACATTAAATTCTTCTTGAATATAATAGACAAGTGATTTACCTGTAAGGCGACCACCATTTGGCTTGATGCTATTTTGTGTTACATATTCTTTGAATTTTGTAAGTTGCTCTGTGGTCAAATTGCAAGGCCGCCCTGTTCGGGGTTGTTCTTTTAGCCCATCAAGTCCGTTTTCATAGAATTTTTTAGCCCAATCATTTACAGCTTTACGACTGAGCTTTAAATATATAGCGGCTTGTGTTCGGTCTGCACCATCTTTGATGTGTGAGAGAGCTAACAAGCGAATACGCATTCTACCATTAGTTTCTTTGGCGATAAGAGATTTAAAGTCTATTGATTTCATCTTCTCTTGAAGTTGTTTTTGGGAAATATATTTCATCCACCTATTAGATCACAAATTTAATCTGATTGGTATTATCTTTAGGCCATCCCGATTTGATTAAAATATTCACTAGTTCGTTTTCCATAACTATCCTTTTAGAAAAAAGCCCTGCGGGTTGAAACAGGGCTTTGGTTGCGTCTATGTATAAAATCGGTTGTTAAATCAATATTAATTAATATGCTGGGACATCATCATGTTCAACGGTTAGGAATTTGAAAGTTTTGAAAAGGTTCAAAATTAAATAACACAAATATTAAAGTTCGCTTTAGCTTAAAAATAAAAAAGCATATTTCTGCCACAATACTTGAAATGCATATTTTATAATCAATACATCAAGTTTTAGACAGATCTACCCTAACTATCTTATATCGGTTTTTGTAAAACTAAATTTTTTAAATTGATTTTGAGTGCTTGTAAATTCATTCCTGTCTGTTTACTTTTTAACTTCATTTTACTGCCACACAAAATACATTCATATGGATCTACACCCAACATTTTCTTGAGCATTGCACCATAAGTTAAAGGCTTTAAAACTGATAACTTTTGCTCTAACTTTTCATATATTATCGGTAATAATTTACTTCTGACTCTATTTGATAAAAAACCAAAATATCGGATCATCTTAAAAAATTTATCCAGTATATGACTTAACAATCTTAGTAATAGTTCTTTTTGGCTAATTTTGAGTGTCTTAGTACGATTGTCACGATGATCGTGATATTCATTGTGAATATTCATTGTGAATATTCATTGTGAATATTCATTGTGAATATTCATTGTGAATATTCTTTAAGCGAGAGGCTGCTATAGGTGGTTTTTTGATATAGCTACCAAGATAATTTTGAGTGTGTTTCTTATGGGATGTCTTTTTAGCAATGTGAACTTGCCAGGAACGGTTATATTGACCATTAAGAAAGCGAGTCCAGTCCTGATAATTTGTTATTTTTTTAGATAAATGAGTCGGTAGTGTTAATAATTCAAAATTTTGTCGTAATAAATTAATCACACCATATCGCCACATTCCCATTAGCTTTTGAAAAGGAAAACTAAAGTTTTTTAGGTCTCCATGTTTATTAATTCCAAATTCAGCTAATGAAAGATGAATATGGCAATTAAAATTAAGCTGTCTTCCATAAGTATGAAGGGCGACAAACATACCAATTGTTAGTTTTTTTATGTCAGCGAAATGCAATAGGGTATCAGCAGCAAGAGAAAATAAATTATTGAGAAATTGACGGTTAAACTTAAATATTTCCCAAAAGACATCTGGCATCGTAAAAGTAAGATGACGATATTTACAATCTGGTAATATCTCACCTTGTTTTGTGATCCATTGCTCAGTGGCTTTTTGACCACAAGAATTACAAAAACGGGATTTGCAAGAAAAACAGATGATCTTAGAATGTGAGCAATCTTTATTTTCACAAAAATATTGTTTATAACCCATAGCAGAACTACCACAAGCCATCATTTTAGCCATATTTTCAATTTCGACATCACGAAATTGATGGCCCTCATCAAGCAATGAAGCAACAAGTTGATCATTGGTTAGTACCTGTTTGTGTTTACGAAAAGAAATATTAGATATCTATCATTTGAACTAAGTGATTGAATATTAATACTGAAACTTAATTTGTACTAGTCTCAGCCGTAGGCTGATTAGGTTCATTTGTGCTATTCAGATCCGTCGCCATTTGTTTTCTGGTTTTGCCCAACGTCAACGCTATTTCAGCATCACTAACACCTGATGATTGACCAAAAATTGGTTTCTTAGCATTTAGTTCATCTTGTAGTGCCGAGGACATTTT
>JAAEPP010000801.1 GCA_024232495.1 Flavobacteriaceae bacterium | reverse complement strand
TACTAATATTATTTGCATTTTTCAGGTCAGTAGCAGCTCCTTCTTTGGCCTGAATTAAATGATCACAATGAACCGTAGTAGGAACGGCCACTTTATTTTTTCCAGCTTGCATAAATTGTAATAAAGCCATTTGGGCAGTCGCATCTTGACAAGCTATACGATCTGGAGCAAAATCTACATAATCTTTTCCTCTTAGAAGCTCCTTGGTTGCATTTCCATCCCAAAGATGGTTATACAATATTTTTTCTGAAAGAGTTAATGGTTTTCCGGTAATTTCTCTTGCTTTATCTACTCGCTCTACCATTTGAGAGTAGACTTTTTTTATCATTTCAATATCGAATGCCATATTTATATTTTATAATTTTAAAACTGAACGTATAATTCTTTAAGATTAAAGTTTTGCGAAATTACAAAATATATAGAATATTAACAAATACGGAACAATATCGCTTATTTAATGAGTATAATTTATCAATAACAAGAATTTGCTGATTATATATTAATAAAACAATGATTAATGACTTGAATAATTATGAATAATGTAATTTAAAACAAGTTTTTTATGATATCCTCAATACTTAAACCTTCTGCCTCTGCTTTGTAGTTTTTAATTAATCTGTGACGAAGGATGCCTATTGCTACTTTTTGAACATCTTCTATATCTGGAGAAAATTTTCCATGAAGTGCAGCGTATGTTTTTGCTCCTGATATTAAATTTTGAGAAGCTCTAGGTCCAGCACCCCAATCTATATATTTTTTTACTAGTTCTGGAGCCGCTTTACTTTTAGGTCTTGTCTTACCTACTAATGTTACAGCGTATTCAATCACATTATCAGCGACTGGTATTTTTTGTATTAACTTTTGATTAGAAATAATTTCTTCTGGTGTAAACAGTGAATTAATAGTTGGCATAGAACCAATCGTAGTATTTTTAACAATATCTACTTCTTCGGAGAAAGTTGGATAATCAAGGTTAACAGCAAACATAAATCGATCTAATTGTGCTTCAGGTAGTGGATAGGTACCCTCTTGCTCAATTGGGTTCTGAGTTGCCAGAACAAAATAAGGTTTATCTAGCTTGTAACTATGTCCCGCTATTGTAACCGATTTTTCTTGCATCGCTTCCAATAATGCTGCTTGCGTTTTTGGAGGTGTTCTATTGATTTCGTCAGCTAGAATAATATTAGAAAATATAGGCCCTTTAATAAATTTAAATTGTCTGTTTTCATCTAATAATTCAGCACCTAAAATATCACTTGGCATTAAGTCTGGAGTGAATTGTATACGTTTAAAGTTAAGACCTAAAGCGTCGGCTACTGTATGAACTAATAGTGTTTTTGCTAGACCAGGAACACCAATTAATAAAGCATGACCACCGGAAAATATAGAAATCAAAACCTGTTCAACAATTTCATCTTGACCAACTATTACTTTTTTTATTTCATTTTTTAGCTCATTATATTTTATAACTAGCTGATTAATTGCTGTAACGTCTGACATGTTAGTTTTCCTTATTAACCCAATTATTAGTAAAATTACAATCTTTATAGTCTGAACTTACTTTAATGTATGTTTCTTTTATCTTTTTTTCTTGCCAGTCTTCAATTGCTCTTAATTGTTTTTCTTTTAGGGCTAGTTCGTGTATTTTTTCGTAATCTTTTACGTAATCTGCAACATGCTCTTCATGTCTATCTGTTACTGTTAAAATTTTAAAAATACTTTTACCGGTGCGATCTGAATCGGTATAAACTTTGGTTACCTCTCCTTTTTTGACATTATATACTTGTGCGCTCAGTGTAGGATCCATTTTTGTTAAATCAAATCGGGTGTCAAGTGTTTGTGGATTTACTAACAATCCTCCATTATTTCTTGTTTCTTTATCGTCAGAATATAATTTTGCAGCTTCTGCAAAAGGTATTTTTTTATCAAGGATACTTTGTCTTACGGTATCTATTTTTTTACGAGCTTCATTGATAATTGATTGTGATACTTCAGGAAATATGATAATATGTCGCACATCTAATTGTTGCCCTCTAACTCTATCTACTTTAAGTAAATGAAAGCCAAATTCTGTTTCAAAAGGGTCACTTACCTCTCCTTCTTGTAATGAAAAAGCCATATCCTTGAATTCCTTTGCCATAGGTGAGTCTTTTCTAACACCTTCAATTACTCCCCCTTTAGAACGAGTGCCATCCTTTGAATACAAAACTGCCTTCGTTGCAAATGATGAGCCATTATCTACAATGTCTGTTCTAATTACTTTCAATCGATTGATGGCATCTTGCTTTGCTTTCTCTGTCACTTCTGGCTCTACAACTAGTTGAGAAACTTCAAGTTCTGCACTAAAAATAGGTCTTTCGTCAACTGGAATAGAAAAGAAAAATGTCCTTACTTCTTCAGGTGTTATCGTGATATTAGAGACAATATTCTCTTGCATTCTTTCTGTAAGTCTGATTTCTTTTCTGGCTTTCAGTAAGTCAGCTCTTAATTCTGATTCATTAGATTTTCTATAATAATTTACAACCTTGTCTACGCTACCTACTTGCTCAACCATGTAAGCCATTAGTTGGTCAACTTCAGGCTTTATTTCTTCATCAGATATAATTATACTATCCTGTATGGCATGATGAACATAAAGTTTATCCTCCATTAATTTACCAATCATCTGACAACGATCAATTGAATTTACATCAGTTCCATTTTGTTCAAACTCCAAATAACTTTTATCTATATCAAATTCTAAGATAACAAAATCACCTACTACACCACAAACCCCCTCTGCCTTGTAGCGTTTAAATACGTTTACAGAATCATTGATTTTTTCCTGAGAGGTTAGTTCTGTATTTCTAGCTACGCCAGTACTGTCAATAGTAACGACTTCTTGGCTAAATGACTGATTGATTATCACTAATGATAATAAAATTGTAAAGCTAGTTTTTCGTAAAAATTTCAAAGTTTTCATTTTTAATTGCATCTATAGTAATGTCTTTCTGAATTTTTTTCAAAAGGTCTTGTTTCCTTTTATTTAGAATTATTTGTTCGATTGTAGGCCTCACGTAAGAAAGTGGCGCTATGTCATTAGTTTTTAAAGTTGCTTCAATTTTTATCAAATATACTCCTAATGAATCTTGTAACTGTGTATAATTAGGTTTTTTTAACACTTTCAAATTTTCTTCCTTAAGTACAGGTAGTCTGCCTATTAAAACATTACTTTTTATCCATATTGAATCATTTAAATTAAAGGACTTGAACTTTATACTTAAATTTGTTAAATCTTTTTTATCAATTGAATCATACCTTTTAATTTTTTTTTCTAAGGCTTTTAAATCTAAAAAATTTTTATCAACTTGGATATACCTTACTTTTAGTAATTCATCGTTTAACTTAAAATTTCTTTTATTGAGATTATAATAATCTTCATATTCTTTCTTTAATATAACTGTGTCCAGTTGCTTTGATATAATAGAACTTTTGTAAGCTTCTGTGTATAGATCTGTTTTATATTGGCTAACCATCTCATTAAAAAAATCTTGTTTTTCTTGGGATAAATTGATCATTGATTGATCTATTAATAGTTGTTTTGTTGCCCAACGATTGATGAAATTATTCACAATTAATGTACTATCGTCTTTTGTAGTATTTTCGGAAATTAAATCAATAATGTCTTCATTATATAAATAACTGTCATTAACTCTAGCAATAGGAATTATTGAGGCATCTTGTGTTAAATAATTACAAGAACAAAAAAACAATAAACTTAAGATTGTCAAAAAATATGTATTCATTAATTATCTAATTTTTTTTTGAGTTTTTTTAATGATTTATTATTAATTTTTACTTCATATTTATCTCGTAAGCTTTGCATCCATTTTTTTTCAATTTCTGTTTGGAAATCACTAATGACTGTTCCTCTTACCTCATCAAATTCTTTTAAGGTAGGTTCAATTACTTCTTTGATATTCACAACAACATAAAAACCATCATTTAGTTTTATATCAGAAACACCCTTTTCAGGAATTAAATCCTCGGGTAATTCGCTTTGATCAATTTCAAAAACATCACTTACAGTGATAACATTTATTTTTCCATCCGAGTTAATTTGTTTTTTTATAGTTGCTGATTCTTCCCCTCTCATAAGTAAAGTTTGCACTTGTTTTGTTGTTATCTCATCCGATGAAGAGTAAATATCAACATCTAACCTCTTTTTCCATTTGTAATTATTTTTCGTTTTTTCGTAATAATCTTTGAGCCCAGTAGAGTCTGTTTTTGCAATTTGCCAAATATTTTTATTCATCACATCATAAACTAATAGGCCATTTCTGTAATCATTTATAATCGTTGCATATTCTGTATTCTCAACTTCTAACCTTTCTTTAAAATAGTTTTTTAGAGTTTCATTTTTAAACTTTACGTACATATCTATAAGCAATGATTCCTTATTAATGTATTTTTTTATTGTTTTTTGGTTATCTCTAAGGTATTCTGCATAATCATTATAGGTAACATCATGATCTCCTATAGTAAATAAAATTTGATTTTCTGTCAAAGGAATTGATGAATAGGTCCACTTACGAGATAAAATACTATCATTCACAAAATTATTAAAGTATGACATGTAACTTTCCCCCTCTTTAAAGCCATACTTTTTAATTATTTTATTATTGATAGCCTGAGTAACGACTAAAGCTCGTGCACCGCCTTTAACTTTTTTTTCAATATCATCTTTTTGTTCTTCAAAAGAAGGAATTGAAAACTTTTCATTCAATCTTATAATATGCCAACCAAATGCACTTTGTATTGGAGCTATTATTTCACCTTCATTTTTTATAGAATATGCAGCGTTCTCAAATTTTGGAGCTTTTAGATCCCCTGGTCCAAAAGTTTTTAATTGACCTCCTTTGACTCCTGTATTTTTATCTTCGGAAAATTGTTTTGCTATCTTTTCGAAAGGTTCTCCCTGCATAATCATTGCATATAATTCATTAATTCTTTCTTCAGGATCTTCTGCTTTTTTATCTTTATTAGAAAAAATCATGATATGAGAAACATTAATTTTTGGTTTCTTTTTCCTTCGATCATTAATTTTTATTATGTGGTAACCAAAGCTAGTTCTTGTGATTTGTGAAATTTCTCCTACTTTGGTATTGTAAGCTGTGTTTTCAAATGGATATACCATTTGAAATGCAGTGAAGTATCCTAATTTGCCTTTCGATTTTTTAGCTCCAGGTTCTTCCGAGTATTCTATTACAAGGGAAGTGAAATTTTCACCTTTGAGTGCTTTTACATGGGCTTCTTTTATTTTATTGTAAGCTTTTAAAGTATCATTAGGAGAGTCGTTTAAATTTGAAAGAACTAAAATATGTTCAGCATTTATTTCCTCTAGGCTTCTATCGTATGCTTCCTCTACAAGTTTTGAAACAACCCTCTTGTCATAAATATATTTTTTTGCAAGTTGGTCTTCATACTTTTTAAATTCTTTTATGTATTGTTGGTTTTTATCCAACTCTTGAGCATAAGCTTCAGTAATCTTAAGTTTGTAATCAATAAATAAGTCTAAATATCCGGCAACATTTTTTTGAGATTCCTCTACTACTAAATCAAGATTTTTATTAAATACTTTCGTAAAATCTGAAGAATAAACAGGATTGGAGTTTATGGTCAATAAGACATTTTTTTTATTTTGAGCATTTCCATTAAAATAACCAATAAATAAAAATAGTAATAGTAAATTTCTTGTATTCATTTTATATAATTTGTTGTAAAATATTTGAGCAAAACAAATGTAGCAAAAACTATAATGTAAGCAAACCAGATTTTTGTTAAGCTTTAATTAATATCGCCTCTTTTATTTTAATTTATAAGATAATAAAAACGTCTAGAGTGGTAAATCAAAATACAAATTGATGAGAAAATAAATTTGACTAAAATTGCCAACAAATAGTTATTACCTAGAATAATTTGGTGCTTCTTTAGTAATGGTAACATTGTGGGGATGGCTTTCTTTTATTCCTGAAGCAGTTATTTTAACAAACTTTGCAGATTCTTTTAAAGTCTCAATATTTTCTGCGCCACAATAACCCATCCCGGCTCTCAGACCGCCAATGAATTGAGTCATGCTCTCAAAAAGCTCTCCTTTATAAGGTACTCTTCCTACAATTCCCTCTGGAACTAACTTCTTGATGTCATCCTCAACATCTTGAAAATAACGATCTTTAGAACCTTTTTTCATAGCTTCAACAGACCCCATACCTCTATATGATTTAAATTTTCTTCCCTCATAGATAATAGTTTCACCAGGGGATTCTTTAGTTCCTGCTAATAGAGACCCTAACATCACGCAATCTGCTCCAGCTGCTATTGCTTTAACAATATCACCAGTATAACGGACACCACCGTCTGCAATTACAGGAACACCCGTCCCTTTTAATGCATCGGCAACTTCCAACACTGCAGAAAACTGCGGAAATCCAACTCCTGCAATTACTCTGGTTGTACAAATGGAACCTGGTCCTATTCCCACTTTAACAGCATCAGCTCCTGCGTCAGCAAGATATTTAGCTGCAGCTGCTGTAGCTATATTACCTACAACAACCTCTAATTCAGGAAAATTATTTTTTATATTTTTTAATACTTTTACAACACCTTTTGTATGACCATGAGCTGTATCTATTATTACTGCATCAACTTGTGCTTTTACCAAGGCTTCGGTTCTTTCCTGAGCATCTGCGGTAACTCCAATTGCAGCGGCAACTCGTAATCTTCCAAATTGATCTTTATTAGCAATTGGTTTTTGAGTAACTTTTGTAATATCTCTGAAAGTTATTAGCCCTAGCAAGGTGTTATCATTACTTACGACTGGAAGTTTTTCAATTTTATTTTTTTGAAGAATAATTTCTGCTTCTTCTAAAGAAGTTCCTTTACTGACCGTCACAAGATTTTCGGAGGTCATTACTTTTGATAATGATTTATTGTAATCTTTTTCAAATCGTAAATCTCTATTGGTAACAATGCCAATTAATTTTTTATGATCGTCTATAATCGGGATACCACCAATACTATATTCCCTCATTGTATTCTGTGCATCACCAATTGTTGCATCTTTCGGTAATGTTACTGGATCTAATATCATACCGCTCTCTGCTCTTTTTACTTTTCTTACTTCAGCAGCTTGAGCCTCAATACTCATGTTTTTATGAAGTACTCCTATTCCTCCCTCACGAGCCATGGCCATAGCCATAGCACTTTCTGTTACGGTATCCATAGCAGCTGACAGAATAGGAACATTTAATTGAATGTTTCTTGTAAACTTAGTACTTATAGATACGTCCCTAGGTAAAACTTCTGAATATGCAGGTACCAACAATACATCGTCGTATGTAAGTCCCTCTCCTAATATTTTGTTTTGGTGTGCCTTCATTGCAATTAAAATTAAGTTCCGAAAGAAGAAATGGTTGCTATTTAATTGCGTGCAAATGTACTACAAAAAGTTGATTATTGCTCTGTTTTTAATAACTAATCTAATAAGATATGGCTGTTATAATATTTGAACAATAATCAATTGCTTAATGATTTTAGATAAAGAATAGTAGCTTTTCTTATGTCATATGCTTTTTCTTCTTTATTTGGTCTGTATATATTTTTTACATGTTTATTGGTTGGATTTAGAAAAGGTATATCAAAACCCTTGAGTAAAAAATCACTAAAAGCTATCTTATAAGTTTTATTCATAATAATTTTTTCTCCTTGAATTAACCACTCTCCGTTTGTTGCTTTTTCTATATTGTTTCTTTGCAAGTAAGCACCTGTTCCTTTTTTAGAACTTCCATAATCCAAAACTTCTTTTAACAAAATACCTTCTAAATCTACTTTTAATATTCCTCCGCCAAAAGGTAATGTTCTAAAGACATCCATACTTGATAAATCTTTCGGAAGCATATCATCAACTCGGATTGAACCTCCATTAACCAATGCGGCATCAACTTCATTATCAAAAGACCACATCATCGATTGTGTTAGGATCGCTCCTAAATTGGTTTGGATACTTCTATTTGAAATTTCGGTGCCATCTAAAAGCTCAGGTGAATTAAATATTACCTCTGAAGGTTCATCAATAATTTCTTTAATTTTAAGATTTAAAATATTTTCCCATTTATTAATAATATTTTCAATTTCCGGCTTTGAAGTTATTTCATCATTTATATTAAATAACTCGGAGTCAATTCTTAAATCTTTATTTACAGTATTGTAAACTAAAGTATGTATGTATATTGTTTTAGCATTAGCATCTGCCTTGGTGATTTTTGAATTTCCTACAGAAACCGACATAGCGTAATGCTCATGTCCTCCCATAACTAGTGGTATTTGAGGAATTCTTTTGAGAAACTCTTTGTCCTGACCTAATTCTAGATGAGTTAGACCAAACACTAAATCTACTTTATTTTTCAATTCATCATAGGCTCTTTCAGCCTCATCATAAATATCTCCATAAAAAACATAATCTTTTACGCTGTAAGGTAATGTTACCCCTAAAAATCCAATTTTAATTTGCTTATTTTTATCATCACTTACTAAGAGTGAAAAAGTATCATTGACTGACAAGGTATCAGTATGATGCTGCACTTCAAAGAAAGATTTACTATCATTTTTTAAATATCTTACATTCGACGACATCCAAGGGAAGGAAGATTCATTTAATCTTTTCTGTAAGTCTTTTTCTTTTAAATCAAACTCATGATTTCCGAAAGTGACTAAATCAAATTCCATAGCATTCATAACCTCTATCATTTGTTTTCCGTAAATACGCTCCCCATCAACTTTAATAGTTCCCAAGAGTGAAGGACTCAGAAAGTCACCAGCCATGAAAAGAAAAGTATTTGGGTTTTCTTTCTTAATAGAGTCTCGAACGTGCGCAACTCTTGCCATACCTCCAAAAGCTCCATCACCTAGCGGAGCTATTTCATAAACATCGTTAAGCTGAATAAATTTAAAGGTTAGCTCATTTTTAGAAGTATTTTCTTTGCAACCAAAAAGAATAAATATGATGAAACTAGTTAAAAGTAAATAATATTTCATTGAGTAATTTTTTTAGTGGTATGTATTAAAGATTTTAGTTGCACTATTATAAGCGCTTTCAAAAGACATTGGATGAATATGTGTTTCTATTTTATTTGCCGTAAAATAACTAAGTAATTTTTCAGTTGGCATGTTTCCAGTCAGTTCATCTTTTGCCATAGGGCAGCCTCCAAAACCCTGTATTGCTCCGTCAAACCTTCTGCAACCGGCTTGAAATGCAGAAGAAATTTTTTCATGCCATTTATCCTTTGTCGTATGAAGATGTGCTCCAAATTCTATATGCGGATATTTTGAGATTAACTCAGTAAATAAATAGGTGATTGTTTCTGGATTAGAGGAGCCTATCGTGTCACTTAAAGATATTATTTTAACTCCCATACTTACTAATTTTTCAGTCCACTCTCCTACAATTTCTAAATTCCAAGGATCACCATAAGGATTACCAAATCCCATGGAGAGGTAGGCGACAACAGTTTTATTCTTGGAATCTGCAATATTTAAAACTTCATTCAATAAATCGAGAGATTGAGCAATGGTCTTATGAGTATTTCTCATTTGAAAATTTTCAGAGATTGAAAAAGGATAACCTAAATAATCAATTTGAGTAAACTTAACAGCATCTTGAGCACCTCGGACATTCGCAATTATAGACAAGAGTTTACTGTTAGATTTAGAAAAATCTAGTAACGAAATTAATTCGGCTGTATCTCTCATTTGAGGAATAGCTCGAGGAGAAACAAAGCTTCCAAAATCAATAGTATCGAAACCGCAGCTTAATAAAGATTGTATAAATTGAGCTTTTTCCGCTGTGGGAATCCAATCTTTTATGCCTTGCATTGCATCTCGGGGACACTCTATAATTTTTACATTTTGCATTAGTCAAAGATAAGAATTCCTAATTATTTATTTGACTAAAACTAATGATTAAGGAATTAAAATAAAAATAGCTATTCCAATAAATACAATAATTTGAAGCCATTTTAAAAAGCTTAAAACTAATTGGTTTTTTGTCCATGATGAAGAAATATATCCGGCTAAAAAAGCCAAAAAACTAAATACAATAAAGGATATTAACATAAAAACTATTCCTAAAACATAAAACTGAAAAATTATATTTTCTGTTTTATCCCAAAGAAAACCAGGAAAAAAAGCTAAGAAAAAAATTAGAATTTTCGGATTCATTAGATTCATTAAAACACCTTGCTTAAATAATTTAAAAGGTGTTTTTTTTGTAATACTTGCATCTAATTTAAGAGTTGTTTCAGATTTAAATACTTGATAAGCGAGATATAATAAATAAAATGCACCGATTACTTTTAAAATATAAAACAAACTATAAGATGCTGAAATAATTGCAGAGACCCCAAAAGCCAATAATGTAGTATGAATAATACAACCACTTACCAGGCCCAAAGTTGTAGCAATTCCACTTTTTGTTCCGTTAACAAGAGATTGGGTAATTACGTAAAGGTTATCAG
>JAAEPP010000800.1 GCA_024232495.1 Flavobacteriaceae bacterium | reverse complement strand
TTTGTCATCTTCGAAGTGTTTTAATCGAAGATCTCATTACTTTTAGCTAAGATTACCCGTCAACACCCCACGGCTACGACCCCTCCCGACACGTCGCGCAGGCGTACTAATGCACGGGATATCTCGTCATTCCCGAAGTGTCTGATCGGGAATCTACACAGCTTAATTGTAATTTGTCATCTTCGAAGTGTTTTAATCGAAGATCTCATTACTTTTAGCTAAGATTCCCGTTCAAAACACCACGGGAATGACGCCTAGAATTATGTTGCGTAGGCTTATAAAACCACCTGCAACACTCGTCATTCCCGAAGTGTCTAGTCGGAAATCTATGTGGCTAAGAGTACTTCGCCATTGAATTACTCGTCATTCCCGAAGTGTCTGATCGGGAATCTACACAGCTTAATCGTAATTTGTCATCTTCGAAATGTTTTAATCGAAGATCTCATTACTTTTAGCTAAGATTCCCGCTCAAAACACCACGGGAATGACGCTTAGAGTTATGTTGCGTAGGCTTATAAAACCACCTGCAAC
>JAAEPP010000799.1 GCA_024232495.1 Flavobacteriaceae bacterium | reverse complement strand
CTTTTCTGGGTTCAAAATTTGGCCGGATTCTATTTTTCTGGGCTGACAAATCTTTGAGCTATTTTTCTGGGTTTCGCTAAATTTTCGCTACTTTTCTGGGTCTCAGATTTCCAGCTACTTCTGGGTCTTCTTTGACAGTGTGCATATTGGGTAATTCTATTTTTTTGGGTCTAAATTTTGAAGAATTTCAGTTAATTCTATTATTCTGGGGTTTGAGTTTAGGGACATTCTATTTTTTTGGGTAGCTGAAAATTTTTCTCGGACGAGCATCCCTGTCAAAGAAATGCTCGAGTACCCCCCTGGGCCATTGAGCTTGTCCTGTACTTGAAGTGCATGGGTAAAGTTGTTCAGAGTATGGACTTATGTGGAGTACTGATGTGAAGGATTTTCAGTTTTCTTGGAAAACTCGTCAGTATATAGGGTGATTTCATCAGTAAATTGGTAGGTGGGTCAGTTCTGTGAAGAGGATATCATCAACACTGTGAATGGTGTTCAGTTCTTCAGATGGATACCATCAATAGTGTGGTTGGATACCATTAGTATTGCAGAGGTAATACCAATTTTTTATAAGCCTTGAATTGGTATATTGTTTTGGTTGTTCAATTGCTGGTTGCTTAGTGACGAGTAGCTTATTGAAAAAATCTAAATATTTTCTATTGTTTTTATAGCGGCTGGAACTAATATATGATACACGAGGCTTTTTTGTTGAGTTTAGAAAATATGTACTTTACTTAAACCCTTGAGAAGGCAATTAAATTGACTAATTCTATTTTAAAAGGTTATATAGTTACTCAAAAGTTTAAAATCTTTTTTCTAGAAATACTCTTGTTCTATCAAAAATTCTCCCAAAATTTCTGCGATTCCCTTTTTCCACAAAATTTAAGTAGGCTGTGAAATGCTAAAGTTTAACAATTGACAACGCAAATAATTGGATAAATGTTTCCCTAGTAAAATCATTCGAGACTTGCTTATAAAAAAACTTTCTTTCGATGCAGCAAATACAGGGGAATTGTAAGTGCACATTTAATTGAT
>JAAEPP010000798.1 GCA_024232495.1 Flavobacteriaceae bacterium | reverse complement strand
CCTGCTATTGACAGCTCCGAACTAATTCTTGGACCTTTTGTTGAAATGGGTTCTTTTACAATCTGAACCAATGTTGATTGATTCGACTTTAGTACATGATTTATACCTCCGTTTTTATCAATATCTTTTTCAAATGGGAAATTTTTTAAAGAATAATCTTTAAGTTTACCTGTGCTTACACTCTTAACGAATTTTAAAAGAGAAGTGATTTTAGGACCTAAGTCATGATAATGCAAAAAAGCATCTTTTTCATAACCAACATTCACGAATGAAGCATTTAAGCCCGGAACAATTTTTCGAGTTTTGGCGATAAACACGTCGCCAACCGAAAACTTATTGTCGTCTTCTTCTTTATGTAATTCTATAAGTTTTCCATCTTTTAAAAGGGCAAAATCAACTGATTGTGAACTGGATCTAATAAATAATTCGTAGTTCACGTTTCATTAATTTTTATCCATCATACATGGTATGACAGATGGATTAAACAATATTTTATCACAGGTTTTGATTTCTCACTAAGTGAGAAAAACCCGTCGAAATTAATTAATCAAATGGAGTTAATTAATTTCATTTTCAAAGAACTTTTTTGATTTTTTAAAACTACAGAAATAAATTATTTCTTCGTTTTATGGCGATTAGCACGACTTCTTTTCTTTCTTTTATGAGTAGAAATCTTTGCTCTTTTTCTTTTTTTACCACTTGGCATAGTAATCTGTTTATTTATCTCGAATCAACGAGATGGTTATTATTTTACCTTCACATTTGTTTTTACACCTTCTACAAAAACTTTTGCAGGCTTGAATGCTGGTATATTGTGTGCAGGGATTTTGATTGTTGTATTTTTTGAAATGTTTCTTCCTGTTTTTTCAGCTCTTTTCTTAACGATAAAACTTCCAAATCCTCTTAAGTAAACATTGTCACCACCTTCTAAAGAAGTTTTTACTTCTTTCATGAAGGTTTCAACTGTAGCTTGAACATCTCCCTTTTCCATTCCTAGTTTCTCTGAAATCTTAGCTACGATATCTGCTTTCGTCATTATGTATTATATTTATTTATTAAAATTTCTTTTTTCAAGAGGGCAAATATATGAATTTTATAATCAAAAAATCAAATGGTAAACCATTAAAATTTAATTAGATAAAGGCTAATTTTGCGGTATGTCAAATAGTAATTCATTTTTTAGTAAAAAACTCATATCGTGGTACTTAACTCATAAAAGAGATTTACCTTGGCGAAGAACTCAATTACCTTACCATGTTTGGCTTTCAGAAATTATACTTCAACAAACAAGAGTTGACCAAGGATTACCTTACTATAAAGCCTTTGTAAGCAAGTATCCCCAAATAAAACATTTAGCGAATGCAACGGAAGAAGAAGTCCTTAAATTATGGCAAGGTTTAGGCTACTATTCTCGTGCTCGTAACCTTTATTCCACGGCAAAATTTATAGCCAACGAGCTCAACGGAGAATTTCCATCTTCTTACCAAGGCTTAGTTAAACTAAAGGGTGTAGGGGATTATACAGCAAGTGCAATAGCGTCCATCTGTTTTAATGAAGCTTCAGCAGTGGTAGATGGAAATGTATATCGTGTGCTCTCCAGATATTATGGTATTGAAACTCCGATCAATAGCAGTCAAGGAATTAAAGAATTTAAAAAAATGGCTCAAACTCTAATTAACAAAAATAATCCAGGAGACCATAATCAAGCCATTATGGAGTTTGGTGCCCGACAGTGTAAACCACAAAACCCTAAATGCAATACCTGTATTTTTAATAACAGTTGTGTGTCTTTGCAAAAAGGAATGATCGCTCGATTACCTGTTAAATTAAAAAAAACAAAAATAAAAAAAGTATACTTTAATTATATTGTCATACTAACAGAGGACGGTAAAACAATATTCCAAAAAAGGACTGGTAAGGGGATTTGGGAAAATTTATATCAATTTCCGCTAATTGAATCAGCTAAAAATATCAACAAGGATGAGCTTTTAAAATTGGATGAATTTAATGAATTATCTACTAAATATGGAATTAGTTCTTTAGTTCTATATAACGAAAAGATTAAAATTCATAAATTATCTCACCGACATATTTATGCAAGATTTTGGATAGCAGAATCAGCAATAATTTCTGATACTGCTGTCGTCGTACCTCAAATATTCAATTATCCAGTACCTAATTTAATCGATACCTTTATAAATGCTTTTTTCAAAAAAAGGAAACAGCATTAAAACAAAAAAAATAGTTATATTTAATTCACAAAAGATAACTTTGCGCAACTTAAATATTAAATAAATTATGAGCGGTACACTAAATAAGGTAATGCTAATTGGGCACACTGGAGACGATGTAAAAATGCATTATTTCGAAGGTGGAGGAAGTATAGGAAGGTTCCCAATAGCTACCAACGAATCTTACACCAATAAAGCAACGGGTGAAAAAATTACCAACACTGAATGGCATAGTGTAGTTGTTAAAAATAAAGGAGCTGAGATTTGTGAAAAGTATTTAAAAAAAGGAGATATGGTATACATTGAAGGTCGTTTAAAAACAAGAAAATGGCAAGATGAAGAGGGAAAAGATCGTTATAATACCGAGGTTCATTGTACCGAGTTTACTTTTTTAAGCCCAAAAGGGGACAGTGGAAATAATGCGGATGCTAATCCGGGAACAAAACCTTTTTAATATCAATTTATTTAATTTTGGATACGGAACCTCCTAGTTTACTTCTAGTCACATCAATAAACAGTGAATTAATAATAAGTATTATTTTAATAATCATATTATTGATTTGTTCTGCGTTAATTTCAGGTGCTGAGATTTCTTTTTTTTCCTTGACAGCAACCGATTTTGAAGACGAATCTTCAGATAAAGAACTCTCAGCTAACTTGACAATCGTTAAAAAATTATTATCAAAGCCTAAAAAGTTATTGGCGACTATTTTAGTTGCTAATAACTTTATAAATATTGCTATTGTATTATTGTTCGCATCTTTAGGTGACCAGGTTTTTTCTGGTATCACAAAAAGTTATTATGGAATTAATCTCAGATTTTTATTGGAAGTAGGTATAGTCACCTTTATAATTTTATTATTTGGTGAAATTTTACCTAAAGTATATGCAAGTAGAAAGAGTATTCAGTTTTCTTCTTTTATGGCATTGCCATTAAATTTTTTAGATACTATTTTATCTCCGATTAGCAGACCTATGCAATCAGGGATTCAGTTTATTGAAGAAAAATTTAGAAATCAAAAATCCAATATAAGTGTCGATCAATTATCACAAGCTCTGGAGCTTACTTCTGATGAAGATAAACTTAACGAAGATCATAAAATTTTACAAGGCATTGTAACTTTCGGGAATACAGATACTAAACAAGTTATGAAGCCTAGAATGGATATTTTTGCATTAGAAGAAACCACGTTATATGAAGTTATCATGCCAGATATTATTGCCAATGGATATTCTAGAATCCCTGTTTTTAAAGATAATATAGATACGATCAGTGGTATTCTATACGTTAAAGATTTAATGCCATTTATCGATCGAAAAGAGCTTGACTGGAATAAACTGATACGCAAGCCTTATTTTGTGCCAGAAAATAAAAAACTTGACGATTTACTGAATGAATTTAAAGAAATGCATATGCATATGGCTATTGTTGTTGACGAATATGGAGGAACAAGTGGTCTAATTACCCTCGAGGATATTATCGAGGAAATTGTTGGAGAAATCAGTGATGAGTTTGATGATGAAGATCTTATATTTTCTAAACTAGATGAAAACAATTTTGTTTTTGAAGGTAAAACACCCATCAAGGATTTTTATAAAGTTTTAAAAATTGAGGACTCTCTATTGTTTGATAACCAAAAGGGAGAGGCAGAAACACTAGCAGGATTTATTTTAGAGGTTTCTAAAAGTTTTCCAAAAAGAGGTGAAGTAATAAAATTTCATAATTACACCTTTACTGTAGAGGGATTTGATAATAAAAGAATCAATCAAATTAAAGTTTCAATCAAAAATTAATATGAGAATCTTTTTATTATCAGTTGTATTTTTATTTTTTTATTCTTGTCAAGATGAGGTTGTAATAAAACCAAAAGCCCAACTGAGATTGGATTATCCCACAGCAAATTATGAAGAAATTAAAGGAGTTTTTCCTTACCAATTTCAAAAAAATAAACTTGCGAAATTAGTTTCTAAAAAAAACAATGCATTAAACTTGTATTATCCCAATATGAAAGCTACGCTTTATTTAACCTATCAAAAAGTAAAGGGTAATAACATAGACTCCCTATTAAAAGATGCCCAAAAGTTAGCATATGACCATGTAGTAAAAGCAGAAAGTATACCGGAGCAGCCTTTTATAAATAAAGAAGCAAACGTTTTTGGTATGTTTTATATGATCAACGGAAACGCTGCAACTCAAGCAGAATTTTATACAACAGACAGTATAAAACACTTTTTGAACGGTGCTCTATATTTTGAAGCAAAACCGAATTTTGATTCTATTTATCCTGCAGTTGTATATTTAAGAAATGATATGCGAGTCTTAATGGAAACCTTACAATGGAATAATTAGCCTGTATGAGTCTAAGATTCCTTCCCTTTATCGGCGCAACAATCTTTTTCACATCCTTTTTTACAAGATTCTTTTTTTAAGGCATTCCCGTTTTTAACAGTTTCATTGCTAAAAAAATCGACTGTTTTCATGTCATTTACAGAATAAGAGTCACTTGCTTTAGTTACCGTGTTTTCCAAGGAAACTGTATTAACGATCGATTCATCATATTCTACCTGGGCTAATTTTTTTTCAAAATCAACTTTTGCATACTTTACACCGTCCATTTTTGCGAGTTTTTTTTCTATTGTTTTGGCACATCCAATTGCACAGGTCATACCTTCAATATTAAATTCAGCTTTGGCTAGGATTTTATCATTGTCCATTTTGGTGTTAATTAATGACTCACTTGTTTTAATAATTTTTATTTCTGGTTCAGTTTCATTTTTACAAGACCAAACAGCAACACAGATTAATAAAATTACTAGGGTTAGTTTAAAATTTTTCATAAATATTAATTATAATGTTATGTTACAAAAGTAATGATTGTTTAGGGCTATTACGATTTAATATCACATTTTTGCATATTAGTTTTTAAATTATGATTAAAGAAAATAAAAAATGGGTTTTTTTATTCCTTTTAGCTCTTATTTGGGGTAGTTCATTCATACTTATTAAAAAAAGTCTAATTGGTCTAAGTCCAATGCAACTAGGTTCGTTACGAATTATAATTACTGGATTTATTTTGTTTATTGCTGGGTTTAATAGTTTAAAAAACTTATCAAAAAACACTATTAAATGGATTGCTTTGTCTGGTTTTTTAGGAACTTTTTTTCCTGCTTTCCTATTCGCTTACGCGGAAACTGAAATTGACAGTGCAATAGCATCGATATTAAATTCAATAGTTCCTATAAATACTATTTTATTTGGATTTTTAGCATTCAATATCATCTCTACAAAAAGACAAATTATTGGCGTTTTAATTGGTTTTACCGGTGCTATTCTACTAATCTCAAATGGTGCCGCTATTAATCCTAATCAAAATTATTGGTATGCTTTGTTAGTGATTATTGCAACGGTAATGTACGCTTTTAACATTAATATCATTAAGAGGCACCTGCAAAATATATCACCTCTTACGATTGCAGTTGGAAACTTTACAGTAATAATTATACCAGCATTTTTAGTTTTAATTTATTCGGGCTTTTTTACACAACAGGTATTACAGGGGCCCAATTTTTCTATCTCGATCTTCTATGTTTTTTTATTGTCTTTGTTTGGCACTGCCATAGCAAAAGTATTATTCAATAATTTGGTACAGATTTCAACACCTGTTTTCGCCTCATCAGTTACCTATATAATGCCTATTGTAGCTGTATTTTGGGGGCTTTTGGACAACGAAGTCTTTAGTTTTTGGCAAGGAATTGCAACTTTAATAATACTAGGGGGAGTTTATTTAGCAAACTCTAAACGCTAAGGGGTCTTTAGTCTTAAAATTAATTAAATAAAGCATTTGCAATTATCGTATTAAGTACTATATTTGCACCCGCCTTTAAAAGGGCAGAACTATTAATAATTAAAATTAAAACGAAACGCTATGTTCGCAATTGTAGAAATAGCAGGGCAGCAATTTAAAGTTGTGAAAGATCAAAAAGTCTTTGTACATCGTTTAGCCACTGAAGAAGGGAAAAAAGTTTCTTTTGACAATGTGTTAATGTTAAGCGATGGTGACAAAGTTACTGTTGGCGCCCCGGCTATCGACGGAGCTCAAGTTGGAGCAAAAGTCATTAAGCACCTTAAAGGTGATAAAGTTATAGTATTCAAGAAAAAAAGAAGAAAAGGATACAGAGTGAAAAATGGACACCGACAAGCCCTTACTGAGATTGTAATCGAAAGTATTGTTGGTTCAGGAGCTAAAAAAGCTATTGTAAAAAAAGAAGCAAAACCTACCGCAGCAAAAGTTGAAAAAGCTGCGCCTAAGGCAGCAGTAAAACCAGCTGCTAAAGCTAAAAAAGAAGCTCCCAAGAAAGAAAAAAGTTCATCTGCAGATATCTCGTCAATGACGGTCGCTCAATTAAAAGCAGTCGCTAAGGAAAAGGGTGTTAAAGGGTATACTTCAATGAAGAAAGCTGATTTAATAGCTGCTTTAAGTTAATTTTTAATTTTTAAATTTAAAAGAAAATGGCACATAAAAAAGGAGTTGGTAGTTCGAAGAATGGTAGAGAATCAGAATCGAAACGATTAGGCGTAAAGATTTTTGGTGGACAAGCTGCAATTGCAGGCAATATCATTGTAAGACAAAGAGGAAACACACATTTTCCCGGTGAAAATGTATATGGTGGAAAAGATCATACCCTGCACGCAAAAGTAGATGGGGTTGTTAAATTCACTAAAAAGAGAGATAACAAATCATATGTTTCGATAGTACCTTTCGAGGCTTAAGAAATAAAACATATAGTTAAAAAAACCTCCAATTTCAATTGGAGGTTTTTTTTGTGCCAATTTCTTTGTTACGAACAAAACACAAAAAAATTGTACTTTTAAATATTAAAAATTTATTTATGAGGCTTACTAGTTTTTTTTTAGGATTTTTTTATTTTAGTTTTATATCTGCTCAGTGTGATCATTCCCCTACTATCGAAACAGAGGGTAATTTTATTTTATGCCCTTCTGAAGTAACTCAGATATTTACACAAGAATACGACTTGTATCAATGGTATAAAAAAAGTTTTAGCGGAACAAATTGGGAAATTATTCCAGGGGAGACCTCTCAATTTTTAGATATTTCTCAGGGAATAGATGATTTATATTATTTTAATGTAGCTACTACATTGAATGGTTGTTCTGAAACATCGCCAGAAGTTTTAATTGATTCTTGGGTATTTTCACCAATGGTAGTCGAAAGCTCCGGGAATTACATCTTTGTAGATGATCTTTTTAATGTTTGTTTGGGCGATTCTATAACCTTCACTATAGGAATGCCCTACAATACCAATATTCAATGGTACAAAGATGGTATACCCATACCAGGAGAAAATGGACCATCCATAACATTGACAGATATAGAGGAGTCTGGAGTTTATTTTGTGGAGGGTGCTCCTGCAGAATGTCCTGAATATATTGTCAATCCAGGAGTTGAATTGCCTATATTAATTAACGATTGTAATTTAAATATAATTGATAATTCACTGATCTCTAAAATTACTTTATATCCCAATCCAGTTCATGATAAATTGATAATAAAAAATAAAGCAGACAAAAGATTGACCATTGAATTTTATAATATGAATGGTAAAAAAATCCTAAAAGAAATGGTAAATAGTGGAATAAGTGAGTTTGATTTTAGCAAACTAGCAAAAGGAAATTATTTTGCAAAATTCAATACTATGGATGCTAAATTCACAAAAATTGTAATTAAAAATTAATAAAAGAATTTGGTCATGAAAAAATCACATAGTATCACTTTATTAATAGTACTATTTTCAATGGTACTAACCCAGGCTCAAGATCTAGTTAAATACGACTATCTTGAAATTATAGTTATTCAAAAAATGAATAATAGCGGAAAAATAAAACGTATCAAAGTAGAAGAACAACCTTCATTAATAGGAAAATTAATTACAATTAAAGAAATTGAAGCTCTTAAAGAAACCTCTACGCTATTAAATTATATGAACTCTAATAATTGGGAGTTTATAGATCGTAAAGCAATTTCCGAACTTAATAATCCTATTTGGATGAGTTATCTTTTCAGAAAGAGGAAGTAGCTTTATTTTGGTTACTTAGATCATCACTCAAATAAATAAAAAATCCCTTCATAGTTGGAAGGGATTTTACTTTTCTGTTAAGTTTCTAGACAGATTTAATACCTGTAATATTCTGGTTTAAAAGGTCCTTTAACTTTTACGCCTATATAATCAGCTTGATCTTTACGGAGTTCCGTTAATTCTATCCCAATCTTTTCTAGATGTAATTTTGCAACTTTTTCATCCAAATGCTTTGGTAACATATAAACTTTGTTTTCATATTTTTCAATATTGGTCCAAAGTTCAATTTGAGCAAGTGTTTGGTTAGTGAATGAGTTACTCATTACGAAACTTGGGTGACCTGTTGCACAACCAAGATTTACTAGGCGCCCTTCTGCTAAGAGAATGATATCCTTTCCGTTAATAACATATTTATCAACTTGAGGTTTTATTTCGACCTTCGTATAATTTTCATTTAACCAAGCTACGTCAATTTCATTGTCGAAATGTCCAATATTACATACGATGGTTTTATCCTTCATGGCTTCAAAATGGTGTCCTTGAACAATATCCTTATTACCAGTGGTTGTGATAATAACATCAGCTTTACCAATTACCGTTTCTAATTTTTTTACCTCAAAACCGTCCATTGCTGCTTGCAAAGCACAAATTGGATCAATTTCTGTGACTGTTACGATACTGCCAGCTCCTCTAAATGACGCGGCGGTACCTTTTCCAACATCACCATAACCACAAACAACGATTCTTTTGCCAGCGAGCATCACATCGGTAGCACGTCGTATTGCGTCTACAGCACTTTCACGACACCCATATTTATTATCAAATTTTGATTTTGTGACACTGTCGTTTACATTAATAGCTGGCATTGGTAAAGTACCTTCTTTCATGCGGTCGTATAAACGATGGACTCCTGTTGTAGTTTCTTCACTCAAACCATTGATGCCATCTACTAACTCTGGGTATCGGTCCAGAACCATGTTGGTTAAATCACCACCGTCATCTAAAATCATATTTAAAGGTTTGCGATCTTCACCAAAAAATAAAGTTTGTTCAATACACCAATCAAATTCTTCTTCCGTCATACCTTTCCAAGCGTAAACAGCAATTCCTGCATCTGCAATAGCGGCGGCGGCTTGGTCTTGAGTAGAAAAAATATTACAAGAACTCCACGTAACCTCTGCTCCAAGTGCTTTCAAAGTTTCGATTAAAACAGCAGTTTGTATCGTCATATGTAGACAACCTGCTATTCTCGCTCCTTTCAGAGGTTGTTCGTTCTTGTATTCTTCTCTTAAAGACATTAAACCAGGCATTTCTGCTTCTGCTAATTCAATTTCTTTTCTTCCCCAATTTGCTAAAGAAATATCTTTTACTTTATTGGCAACGTATGGCATTGTATTGGTAGACATAAAAATGTATTTTATTCCCACTAAAGTGGGAAACTTGTTATTATATTTGTTTTAAAGTTGAAAAAATCAATTTTTTTCGAGTTGCAAAAATACAACATATACTTTAAAATCTAATGCCTCTTTACAAAACTATAACAGTTAATTCTGCAACTAAAGTACTCATCTGGAAGATAGAAGAGTCTTTTGATACTCTCTTAAAAAACATAGAATTAACTGCTGAAAATACAGGACGACTTAACAGTATGAAAAGTATTCTCCACCAAAAAGGATTCTTAAGTATTCGTCATTTATTAGCTTTAGAAGGATATACAGATTATGATTTATATTATGATACTAATGGAAAACCTCACTTAAAAGATGAGTTAAACATTTCAATCACCCATTCTTTCATTTTTTCTGCTATTATACTAAGCGATACTAAAGTAGGCATCGATGTGGAAAAAAAGAGAGATAAAATACTTCGAATTGCTCATAAATTTACTAGTGTCAAGAATTTTGATAAATCATCGTTAACTAATAAAATAAGAAAATTAACTGCCATTTGGTGCGCTAAGGAATCTTTATATAAAGGTTTTAATAGTGCAGGATTATCATTTCTTAATCATATTCATGTTGAAGATTTTGGATTAGATCAAAAGGGAACAACTGCAATTGCAGATTTTAATAACAAAACAGAGTCCTATAATGTTCAGTTTAATGAATTTGAGGGTTTCACTTGTGCATATGCACTCATAAATAATAAAAATTGATGAATCAAGTTTTTACTTTTTTCTTTGAACAATATGCTACCTACGAAACAATAGATATTGTTCTTGAAATTATAGCAGTTGTCTTTGGTTTTTTATCAGTTTGGTTTTCAAAACAAAATAAAATATGGGTGTTCCCTACAGGAATGATTAGCACTAGTATTTTTGTTTATTTACTTTTAAAATGGGGTCTTTTAGGAGATATGATGATCAACGGATATTATTTTATCATGAGTGTTTATGGTTGGTATGTATGGACTCGTAAAATTGATGATACGCAGGTTACTCCAATTTCAAAAATAAATTTTAAAGAAAAAAAAATTAGTGTAGCTATATTTTTTGCAACTTTGCTTTTTGTTTTTGTCATTTACAAAACATTTGATAAATGGTCGGATTGGGTAGCTTACGCAGATACCATTACCACAGCTATATTTTTTGTAGGGATGTGGTTAATGGCAAAAAGAAAAATTGAAAATTGGATCTTTTGGATTATTGGAGATATCATTTCTGTTCCTTTGTACTTATATAAGGGTTTTACATTTACAAGTTTTCAATATTTAGGATTTACATTTATTGCCATTTTTGGTTATTTAGCATGGAAGAAAAACTTAAACAAACAGAGTCGAACTGTATAAAAGTAGTATTATTTGGGCCAGAATCTACTGGAAAGACAACTTTAGCTAAACAAATTGCACGTTATTATAACTCGGTTTGGGTTCCTGAGTATGCTAGAGAATATCTTCAAAAAAAATGGAATAATGAGCGTAAAACTTGTGAGCAGTCTGATCTCTTACCGATAGCTGTTGGGCAGATGGAAGTTGAAAATAGATCTGCAAAAAAAACCGATTCTGTGCTAGTATGCGACACGGATTTACTTGAAACAAAAGTATATTCGGAGGAATATTATGATGGAGATTGCGATCCTCATTTAAATAAATATGCAATTGAAAATAATTATGATTTATATTTATTAACCTATATTGATACTCCTTGGGAAGCAGATGATCTTAGGGATAGGCCAGAGGAAAGACTAGAAATGTTTAACTCTTTTGAGAAAGCATTAAAAGATTATAATAGGCCATACATTCTTTTAAAAGGAGATAAAAAAGAACGGCTTGAAATGGCAGTTAAACATATTGATAAATTGTTAAATAAGGAAAAGTGAGTTTGTCAAAAACAGATATTGAGCAATTAAAAAAACATGGGCTAACTTCAGAAAATATTCGTCAACAGCTGAAAATATTTTCTAAGGGAATCCCTTTTATAAAGATTGTTAAGGCAGGATCTATTGGTAATGGTATTGAATCGATATCCAAAGTCGACCAAAATAGACTTATAGAATATTATGATTTGAATAAACAAAAAAAAGAAATTGTAAAGTTTGTTCCTGCCTCTGGAGCTGCCACACGAATGTTTCAATTTTTATTCATGTTTTTAAATGAATACAATCCAAATAAATCGACACTTGATACCTTTTTAAATGACAAAGAAAATAGACTTTTAGAAAACTTTATTAATTCGTTAAAAGATTTTGCTTTTTATAATACAGTTTTAAAAAAAATAAAAGAAATTCATCCTGATTTTAGATATGGTTCAAAAGGTGCTAGGGCATTCTTATTGGTAAAAACAATGCTAGAAGAGAAAGGACTAAATTATCGTAATTTACCAAAGGGATTGATTCCTTTTCATAAATATAAAAAATATTCCACCACCTCGTTCGAGGAGCACCTTTACGAATCTGCCTATTACGCCTCTGTCAATAATAATGTTTATTTACACTTTACCTTCGCTAAAAAACACGTTGATCTTTTTAAAAAAGAATTTGAAGCTATTAAAAATAGAGTTTCTAAAAAAACTAAAACTAAATTCCACATATCGTACTCATTTCAAAAAAAAGAAACAGATACCATAGCGGTAAATAATGATAATACGTTGTTTAAAAATGTTAATAACAATTGTGTAACAAGGCCTTCAGGGCACGGAGCTTTAATTCAAAATCTGAATGAAATTGACGCAGATATAGTTTTTATAAAAAATATTGATAATGTAGTTGCAGAACAATATGTTGACGAAGTCGCTTATTATAAAAAAGTATTAGGAGGAAAATTACTGTGGTTACAAAAGAAAATCTTTTCATATCTGGTTTTGTTAGACAAAAAAAATACCTCACCAGAAAAACTTAATGAAATGAAATCTTTTTTGAGGGATGAATTGAATAATAGGGAATCAATTCTGACTTCTGTTACCATGAAAAAAATATTCAATAGACCCCTTAGGGTTTGTGGTTTAGTCAAAAATACAGGGGCACCAGGCGGCGGTCCTTTTTGGGTACAAAATGGCAATACTCCACCAACACT
>JAAEPP010000797.1 GCA_024232495.1 Flavobacteriaceae bacterium | reverse complement strand
TGGCATACAACCTTTATGGCTTATGGCATATAGCACAGGCCAATTATGGCACTTTTGCTAATTCAAGAAATTCAATAAATTTTAATCTGTCCCAAAGAACCGGTCAACGAGGCCGAGTGTGTCTCCGCCAATGCGGGATTTTTTTTCAACGGATGGCTTCCCTTAGGTGACCATTGAAACCAAACAATCAACGGAAGGTTCTGGTAGCGCTCTAGGAAGCATATATAATAGACGCTTTGATTGGTTGTGTGGGTGTGTTTTGGTTTATAGTCGTTTTGCTGATTTCTTTAGGGCTAGTTCCAGGAAATATGGCGTTCTTCACTTCAGTGCACTGGACTGCACTGCTCTGTACGGCACTTCACTGCACTGAGCTGCACTGCACTGCACTGCACTGATCTGCACTGCACTGCGCTGCACTGCACTGCACTGCGCTGAGCTGCACTGCACTGCGCTGCACTACACTACACTGCACTGCACTGCACTGCACTGCACTGCACTGCACTGCACTGCACTGCACTGCACTGCACTGCACTGCACTGCACTGCACTGCACTGCACTGCACTGCACTGCACTGCACTGCACTGCACTGCAC
>JAAEPP010000796.1 GCA_024232495.1 Flavobacteriaceae bacterium | reverse complement strand
TGGTCGACTATCAGCAGTATTATTTATCAAAAACGTGTGTTTATAATTTCTGACCAAAAAATTTCATCAATTTTCGTACAACGTATTTGTTATTTGTATGATTCACCCCATTGTTTTACGATCATTTATTACAACAAATTTAAAATGAGTTCTGTTTCAAGGACGCCCCCTTCTGAAACCCAGTACAGAATAATAATAATTAAGATGTTATATATTTCTGCATGTCTATTTTGGGTACATCATGTGCTGTACATTTAGGTACACTTTCAGAGAGGACATGAATCTTTGTTCTAACTTTCATTAATGCGTGAAACTTAATATTACGAAAAATAAATGCGTTATCTCTTAGTTGTGACTTAAAATCTGGCCACTCTCTGTAAAATCGTTTTGGACAGGGGAAGAAGTAAATATTTTTTCGAAATACCATGTTTTCGTTTCCATTTTGAATTGACTGACAGATGGAGGATGAGGATGTCCAAAGTTCCAAAGTTTTAGGTTTTCTTCCTTGGCACTCTTAGCTTTCGTAGAGTTCAGTTTCACCAAAGGCACCATCATTGTTCTTCCATGTGCACATTGGAAAGGCAGCTTACAAGCAGAAAGCATAGTTATGATTGCTTTGCACTCTTGTTAGTTAAGACAATTGCCAAATCTAATTTTTTCATGGCAAGCGTGAGAGCATAGAACTGTATTGAAACCTAGAGGAATCACAGTGGGAGAAATACTTCCAACAGCACTCAACCACTTTAGATGCTCGTTGAAAAAATCTGTTTTTGTTGATAATGTAAGGATGGGTTTGTACC
>JAAEPP010000795.1 GCA_024232495.1 Flavobacteriaceae bacterium | reverse complement strand
TTAGGCGACTATAAGAACCCTCTGTGTAATAAGTTCTACGCTGTTCCTATAGACAGATCGGTTCTAATACTTGAGTTTACAGCGTTTTAGAGCTAACGGAATCGTTTTATTCAATGCCAAACGCGTACTTTATAAGAAATTGAGGTGAACTCTGTTTGCAGGGCTAAGTTTCCACAAAGTTTCATGGAAAATTATAAGAAACCCTAGGTGAAATAAGTTCTAGGCAGTTCCCATGGACAGAACTGTTGAAATAGGTATGTTTACAATGTTTTAGAAATTACGGAATCCTTTTTTTCCATGTAAAAGGCGTACTTTATAAGAAATTGAGGTGAACTATTATTGCGAGGCTAAGTTTTCACTAAGTTTCTTCGGGAACAATAAGAAACCCTCGATGTAATTAATTCTAGACTGTTCCCAAGGACAGAACTGTTGAAATACGTATGTTGACAACGTTTTAGAGAAAACGGAATCCTTTTATTCCATGTGAAAGGCGTACTTTATAAGAAATTAAGGT
>JAAEPP010000794.1 GCA_024232495.1 Flavobacteriaceae bacterium | reverse complement strand
TTTTTAAGGTTAATTATTATTTTATTATAAATATTAGTTTTATTTAAGGAATAAACTTTATTGAACAGAATAAGCGTATTTTCCAACAGCGGTACCTAAATCATCTCCATTCATTTGAATTACAGGATCGGGTCTGTTAATGGCTTTTTCTAATAATTTTTCCATTTTAGAATTATCCTGTTTTACTATTGTTGTTTGTGGTTGTGATGTTGTATTTGAGTTTCCTCCAAATAAGTCAGTACCCGCTATAACTGTATCTTTGTTGTTTAATGCTATTGCTCCTTCAGGACCCATTAATGTTCTAGAACCATAACCACTTGAAGCACCTGGGGACATTAAATCATCTGCTTTACTATAATAAGAATAACCTAAAGCTAAGGCAGATGCTGCACCCGCTATACCTAAAATAGGACCAATAAATGGAATTGCGGATAGTGAAGAGAAAGCTCTCATTGCCATTTGTGCTATATCAGCTAATAACCCTGATTTTTTAATTGCATTTCCAACAGTTGAAATAGCATTACCAATTGTTGCTGCCGCATTACGGGCTAAATCTAAAGCATATCCTGCTTTTTCTATGATAAAATCTTTTGCTCTTATAGCACTTCTTTTTAAGTAAAGACCAACACTTTTTAATAAACTTTGGTTTCCTAATTTCTTTTGAATATTTTCTTTAATGGCAAAGAATAAACCTTTTTTCTTAAGAGCATTTTGGATTTTTTCTGATTTTTCCATTTTTTGGGCAGTTGAATAATTAAATCTTTCAATTGTTCCCTTTTGGGTTTCAGTAATTAAACCTAATTTAGAAGCCGCATTTGTTAATACTTGTGTTCTATATACATTGTCACCTAAAAATTGAAGAGTTTTATAAACTGCTGCTATACTTCCTAATA
>JAAEPP010000793.1 GCA_024232495.1 Flavobacteriaceae bacterium | reverse complement strand
ATTTTTTTTTTGAAATATTTTCTCAAAATAGTTATAAAAAAAATACCAATCAGGATCGATGTGATTGGATAAAATCCTGCAGTGTATTAATTTTTACTTTTCGTTGAAAAGCAGAGTATGCTGCCCTTTTGGGTAAAAATTAATACACTTTTCACTTTGTATATATCAATTTTGCACTTATTATACACAATTTATCCTGCACATCGATCCAGATTGCTATTTTTTTTATAATATTTCTGAGAAAATGGGTTTGATACAAGGTGATGTAACTTTTTTTTCTCCAAAATTGCTCAAAAACAATTAAAATTTGGTGACAGTAAACTTGTATATAACACAATTTTCGCCACCCAAGAATTTTTGAATCGAATCAATATTTGTCTCCAAAATGACATTTGTATCATCTTTGATTATTTTTTTTTTGAAATATTTTCTCAAAATAGTTATAAAAAAAATACCAATCAGGATCGATGTGATTGGATAAAATCCTGCAGTGTATTAATTTTTACTTTTCGTTGAAAAGCAGAGTATGCTGCCCTTTTGGGTAAAAATT
>JAAEPP010000792.1 GCA_024232495.1 Flavobacteriaceae bacterium | reverse complement strand
AGAGTTATTGCAATCATTTAGTACAACTATTCTTAGAAATGCCTTTTTCACTGAAACAATCTATCCTCGTTTTAGGATTGAACTCATGACCTTCAAACTATGAAACTGATACGCTCCTTTTTCCATCATCGAGAAAAAAGTGTTGAAAGCTGATTGTTTGATTGAATTTAGAGTCAATCCGTTCATTTAGTATAAGTCGACTTGCGAATATCTATCTCATTTGCAAATTAGTGCCCAGTGTGAGGATTGAACTCACAACCTTCAGATTATGAGGCTGACACGCTACCTACTGCGCTAACGAGGCTATAATATAGAAGTTTGTTGTTCAATTGAGCACAAAGGCATTGCATTAATCTATTATGAGATTGCTAGGAAAAGCGTATATCTCTCGCCAAATGTTGTCCTCTGTGGAAAATGAATTTTGGACCTTCCTTTGTTGAGACTTTTACAATGTTTATTGCACTATCGATAACGAAAGCTTAACAAGCTCACACGCTAAATTAGTTACATCAATCTAGAATGCGTTATAAAGGAAGGCCTAGGTTATAGGCAATTATTCCCCCTTTATTAGGATGGAACTTACAAATTTCAGTTTATGCGGCAGAACCACTGCCTCCTGTGATGTCGAGGCTTTGCTATGTAAATTGACTTCTCTATTGACCTAAGAGTTATTGCAATCATTTAGTACAACTATTCTTAGAAATGCCTTTTTCACTGAAACAATCTATCCTCGTTTTAGGATTGAACTCATGACCTTCAAACTATGAAACTGATACGCTCCTTTTTCCATCATCGAGAAAAAAGT
>JAAEPP010000791.1 GCA_024232495.1 Flavobacteriaceae bacterium | reverse complement strand
TCCTTACAATTATGTTTACAAACACAGCACATTTTATGGTTATTATTATCATTTTCAATTGTTATATCATTTTCAATGCTATTTTTATTGCAGATTGGGCAGTTATTATTCGAAATATTGTCACTTTCATCGAAGGTGTTATTATGAGTGTAAATTTGTATATTATTGGAATTTGGGTTCCGACAAACAATGTTTTTACAATTATTTTTGCAAGTGTAGCACGTATGTATATTATTATTATTGGTTATGTCTGTTATGGTAATGTCATTGTCGTGGATGTTGGGACAGTGTATGCAATGTTTAGTGTCATTATTGTCAGGCAAATATTCCATTTTTGCATCATAATCATCATTATCACTGTCACTTTCATTATCAGCACCAAAAGCATTGAACAAATTATTACTTTTAATGTCATTGTTTGGGGGATCATATTCTTCAATATTTTCCCAATCAATTTCAACATTATTTTTTATGATAGGAACGATTTGATCTTCGTCTTCTTCGGGCAAAGGTTTATGGGGTGTGAAAGTTAAGATTTTTTGTATTTTTGAAGTGTTTAAATTTGTGTTTAATTCATTGATTTTGTGTAGAGCTGAATTGGTTTTTGGATCTGGAATATGGCCTGAGATATTTGAAAAGAAGGAGCCGAGTGCTTCTGATTTTTTTGTGGGTTTGTTTTTGTAAATTAATGTGGGTTCGTCTGTTGTGAAATTTGTTTTTTTGTATTGGTTTTTGAAGAATTTTAATTGTTGTGAATTACCTAAATTGCTGAATTTAAGGGTGTTTTTTCTGTTTTGTTTTATTCTTTTTATATTTTGCAGTTCTTCTGCTTTTTTTATGAGACTATTGTTATTTGAGTTTGTGTCATAATTACTATTTGCCATTTCTTTTTGTTTTGATCTTAGTTTTATATTTTCTATGTCTGTGTGGACCCAATCATTGAACCAATCGGAATTATACATACCGAAACCTTTGATTGTGGCGAGGTGGAGTGTGTAGTCAGTGCTTAAGGTTATTATATTTGAAATGAAATTCCAATCGGATTTATTTAGGTTTTTAATTTTGTTAATTTTGTCGATGAAATTTTGTATGTGTTTGTTTGAGTATTTTAAGATTTTGTTGTGTGCTTCAGTGTCGTCTTTGTCTGGGGTTTCTGTTCTGAAAATAAAATGTTTGCTGCACGCTTTTACTTTACAGTTGGCTGAGTTTAAAGTGAAGACTACTGGTCTGTGATCATAAAAAATGGGGTGTGTGTCTACTGTCATAGAATTTATATTATTTATATCATTTGTTAGTACAAAATCGATTATGGAACCTCCTATAATTTCATTCTCTTTCTTTTTTATGCAAGTTTTTATGCCTTTTACATTAACAAATCTGTTATTTGCAATTGTCATACCGTTATTTTTAATATAATTTAGCATAAAACCTTTGTGTCCATTTGTGGAGGTGTCAAAAGCAAGGTGACCTAGTCTTGAGTTAAAATCTCCGATTGAAATCAAATCATCACACTCTGTTTTGAATTTTTTTGTGTACATATCAAGGGCTTTGAAAAATTCTCTGCTTCTTTTTTTGTTGTCATTTTTATAGCATCTAGTGTAACTTACAGAGAATATTGTTATTTTGTTATTATTTGAGAAAGGGTCAAAGGTTTTGTTTTCTGTTTTGAACCAAAGTGTGTCGTGTCCGTGTGTTTTGTGTATACAAATTGTTTCATTTATGACACTGGTTTTTTTGTACACGATCAAACCTCCGTAATTACCCCAGTTTGTTGTGCCGTTTCCGTTATTTTCCTGAGGTTTTTTGAAACCTATGACTTCATAACCTGGGACTGTCCAATTTGGGGGTTTTTTTATTCTTGTGTCAATAAATGCAATGATATCAAGCGAGTGTTTTGAAATTAATTGAAAAAAGATTGGGTGATCGTGTCTTATCTTTTTGAAAGCGCCACCGTTTATATTTAGGAAGCCTATTTTTAATTTTTTAAATTGAATTACGGAAGCTACAGTCGGACATCTATTTGGTGCGTATATTTGAAAGGGGGGGTATTTTTGAATTATATTTTCGATGTCTTCTTCTGGGAAGTCTATTTCAGGGAGGGGTGCAAACTTTGAGCGTGTTGTGAGTAGATTTAAGATTAAAGTACTTTTTGCTTTGTTTAAATTCTTTTTGTTAGCATTTATATTTCTTACTGAATATTTAAACATTTGTTTTAAGGCAATCGCAGCATTATTTTTGATTGTTTTGATGTATTTATCTGTTTCACTATTTTTTATGTTGTAAGAATGGTCGAATCCTTCTATTCTGTTTATGATTGTGTTAGGGTTTGCATTTTCTCCAATTCTCCATTTCATATGATACTTTTTGGAGTCTGGGTTATAACGCGTGTAAGGTTCTTCGTCACACAAATCATTTCTTTCAACAAAGTTATGCAATTTTATGATTTTACCTTCATTTTTACAAAAATATTGCAATTGTTGTCTGTTGTCTTTTTTATTTATTGTATTTTTGTATACTAAAGGTCGGAATCGGAGTTGAATATCTGAATTATTTTTTAGGTTTAATTTTTCCAATTTCTCTTTAATGTATTTTTGTACTTGTGGGTATCTGTGTGAGGGTAGGAAGAAACAGACCCAGTTTAAGGAAGAGTGAATTGAGATTGTTACTGGTTTGAATTTATTGCGTATTATGTGTTGTTCATTGGTTATGAATTTTATGAAATCACAGGAGTTTCTGGTGAACTTGGAAGCTACCATAAAGTT
>JAAEPP010000790.1 GCA_024232495.1 Flavobacteriaceae bacterium | reverse complement strand
ATACTATGTATAATACGCTGATACTTTTTTTAAAGCTTTTCTTTTAATATCTGGTACATAGGTTGGAAATTTAGGATAGCCCACTGGAAGTAATAAAAATGCCCTCTCATTACTAGGTCTATTAAGTATCTTTGATAAAAAATTCATTGGACTAGGAGTATGGGTAAGCGTAACTAATCCAGCATTTTGTATGGCTGATATCATCATACCACAAGCGATGCCAACAGATTCATTTACATAATAGTTATTTATTTTATTACCATCTTTGTCAAAATCGTAGGGTTTTTTAAAAACAACAATCAGCCAAGGGGCAATTTCTAAAAAGGGTTTATTCATATCAGTACCTAAAGGTTTCAGATCTTTTTTCCAACGTTCACTCATTCGAGATTGGTAACTTTTTTTTTCTTCAATTTCGGCTGCTTTTCTTATTTTGGATTTTAACTCTTGATTTGAAATTGCACAAAAAGTCCAAGGTTGTTTATGTGCCCCTGATGGTGCTGTTGAAGCACTTTTAATTAAATTATCAATAATTTTCTTTGGGATCCATTTATCCGAATAGTCCCTAACCGATCTCCTTTCGTTTAGCTTGTTAAAATATGATTCGCTTTTAGTAACTGCCTCTTCTTCTGATAAAGCAGTTATACGGTAGGATACGTGTTTAAAACCATCGATATTGATATGATCTGCAGATTTCATATTAAATAAAATTTTAATTTAAGTAAATAGATATAAGATAAATTTATTGAACTTATAAATTTATAATTCTAATATTATTCCTAAAGAGTTCAATTTTGTCTTGATTTTCAAGTTTTTTTAACAATCTTGATACAACAACTCTTGAAGTATGTAGTTCGTTAGCAATATCTTGGTGCGTATTATTAACGGTATTATCGTTGGTGATTTTACATTTATTTTTTAGATATTTTAACAATCGTTCATCCATTTTTAAGAAAGCAATAGAATCAATTGTTTCGAGCATTTCCATGAGCCGGTTATGATAGCTTTCAAAAACAAAATTTCTCCAAGATTTGTACTTAGCAGTCCATTCTTCCATTTTTTCGATTGGAATCATGATAAGTTCGGTTGGTATTTCTGAAACAGCTCTTATTTCACTTTTAGTCTGACCTAAACAACAGGTTAATGTCATGGCACAGGTTTCTCCACTCTCTAAAAAATACAGCAACAATTCGTCACCATCATCATCGTTTCTCATTATTTTTATAGCCCCACTTATTAATAAAGGCATGGATTTAATATACTGTCCAATT
>JAAEPP010000789.1 GCA_024232495.1 Flavobacteriaceae bacterium | reverse complement strand
GTGCAGTGTATGTGCGGGTGCCGGGGTGCGGCACTCGGCAGCTGCAATTGTGTCTGTGGACAGTGCCGACCCTAGTCACTAGACTGTGCTGGCCCAGCACTGCTGTGTCCATGGCCCAGGCCAGCCCTAGCACAGTGCCCCAGCATCAGCACAATTTCGCATATTTTCATCAGAAAGGAAAATGGTTTTTTATTCCAGAACCATGTAATATAGGTATTTTGTGATACAGAATTGACATGAAATGCTAATAAAGTGGCATTGAACACATGGCAATAAGCTATTTTAAAAAATTTAAAAAAAATTTGGGCCCAAAAATCTAATTTTTAAAAATCTCATTTTACCCAATCAAAAATCCAATATTATATGTACCGATTCAATATTCTGCAGTTACATACCTGGGGGAACGGGGAATAATATCATTTGGGACCCCAGCATAGACAAAACTCCTTAAAATATGGCAATTTTTGCCAAAAAAATAATATTTTTCCTGATATTTTTCAGCAATTTTTGGATTCCCCGAGATTCCCCTGATTTTATTTTTATTTTTTTGCTTATATATCATGATATTGCCATCGCAAAGAGCTACAGGTGCGGCCCAGCTTGGCCCAACTTTTGAAAGTGGTCCAAAATAGGAGGAAATCATGGTCAACCTGGTCTGCCAAGGCATACAGCTGTAGTTGAGAAATGCAGATTAAATGTCTTCTAGTTCAACTTATAGATATACCGATTCAATATTGTGCAGTTATATACCTAGGGGAACAATGAATAATATCAAATTGGCAAAAAAAATGGCCAAAAATGGCCAAAAATGGCCAAAAATGGCCATACACGGCCGAAATTGTGACTAAAAGGCCCATAACTCGGCCGTTTGAAGGAATGGCGCCAAGTTTGTTACAGTTTTGGAATCCTCCCAAATGGGGGACCCAGGAAATGACAAAAAACGGCAAAAAAAATGCCAAAAAAATGGCCAAAATTAGCCAAAAATGGCCAAAAATGGCCCAAAACGGCCAAAATTGTGACTAAAAGGCCCATAACTCGGCCGATTGAAGTCATGCCGCCAAGTTTGTTACAGTTTTGGAATCCTCACACATGAGGGACCCAAGCAATGGCAAAAACTGCAAAAAATCTGACCATGGACGGGTGGACAGTGGACTGGGGTGGGCCGTTG
>JAAEPP010000788.1 GCA_024232495.1 Flavobacteriaceae bacterium | reverse complement strand
GTTTTTTTTTTTAACTACATGTTCTCTACCATGTGTAAAAAAATAATGACTTGAGAATCAATATTTCTGTAACCTATAGCGCTAGTTTTCAATTTGCCATTTTCATCAGGGAATGGACATTAACGGACACACAATTTCCGTTTGGGGGGCTTTTCCCCCTTTATTTTGACAAAATATAACCGATGGACTGGTGAAACATTTTAAGTTTCTATATATTTTTGATATAAATTTTATGAAAACCATCAGAATTTACTGCCTGGGTGTTTAGGATAGAGTGGGTTCTGGGTATCAAATTTGCCATTTTCATTGGGGAATCAACGTCAACGGACCCTCAAAGTCGGTTCAGGGGGTATTATTCCTATTTGACAACAAGGGAGCGTTAAGATATAATTTAATCATCTGTTACAACAATAATCTTGTACAAGGAACTTTGCCTTTAAAACAGACTTTAAATATGACTGTAAATGTTTTGTGGCCCATGGCCACAACATATTTGTTCACTGACGTGATTTTTAAAATTTTTAGTTTATCCACAAGCCCGTGATGCACTATGTATCACATCCACGAGCCCCTTGCATACTATAATGTTTTTTTTTTTAACTACATGTTCTCTACCATGTGTAAAAAAATAATGACTTGAGAATCAATATTTCTGTAACCTATAGCGCTAGTTTTCAATTTGCCATTTTCATCAGGGAATGGACATTAACGGACACACAATTTCCGT
>JAAEPP010000787.1 GCA_024232495.1 Flavobacteriaceae bacterium | reverse complement strand
CTTTGAAACGTCCCTTTCAAACTACGTGATCGCAAACAACCTAGAAAGTCTGCAAAGAGGCGTGCCATCAGTGCGTTGCTTTAGAAGTGCTTTAAGTTTTCCCTTACAGTAGTCCTCTTTAAAAGTGCATTCCATATCCTACTAATCACAGCTTTTACTTTAATTCATCCTCTATTTTCATTCACTCTCATTCGTGTTTTTTTATTTGCAACTTGCACTCTTAATTCTGCTTCCTATGATGAGCTGTAACTAACTCTCCTCCACATGCACTATTAAAATGTAGAGATTGAAAAAATATTATTTGGCTGAAATACTTAAACACAATATCATATTTTAAGACTTATAAAATACAAAGTCTCAAAAAAAGGCAATCATAGTTTTAATTACAATCTAATTAATAATCTATACTGCTTTCATGTGCATTAAATCCCATTCACTGTTTGGTTTTGATTTACAATGGAACTTAATGCATGTTATTATCTTAAGAAAATGTGAAGGAAACTCCAAAATTCATGAAACATATGAAATAAAATGATCTAAAATTCTTAGCTTCATTAAAAATGCAAAAAATATTTATTATATCCCTGATATCAAATTCTTATTTTATATTTTGTCAAGTCAAATTTCATCAGTATCAACCAGCCCAGCACCAAACAACAAAAAATCCTCAGATGGAAGAAGTGAATGATATAAATCCAGTATATGCAG
>JAAEPP010000786.1 GCA_024232495.1 Flavobacteriaceae bacterium | reverse complement strand
TCTATTATGATGACCTATTTTGGTGTTAATTTTTATTTAACAGGTTTACATTCATATGCAAGTGGAGATGTGCCAGTTACTCCAAATTTTGTTTGGTACTTTACTGCATTTGTATTCTTGTTGAGTATGGTAGCCTATTGGAGAAACAGAAAGCTAAGTAACTAAGTTAATTACCAATCATATCTTCAGGTCGTACCCATAAATCAAATTCCGCTTCGGTTACATATCCCAAGCTAAGAGCCGCTTCTTTTAAAGTAGTTCCATTTTTATGAGCTGTATTAGCTATTTCTGCTGCCTTATAATATCCTATTTTGGTGTTAAGTGAAGTGACCAACATTAATGAATTATTCAATTGCTTTTCAATCATTTGATAATTTGGTTCAATTCCTGCAGCACAATGTTTTTCAAACGATATACAAGCGTCACCAAGTAACTGAGCTGAAGATAAAAAATTAGTAGCCATCAAAGGTTTAAATACATTCAATTCAAAATGTCCTTGCATTCCTCCAACGGAAATAGCCATATCGTTTCCAATTATCTGAGCGCAAACCATAGTCAATGCTTCCGCTTGCGTAGGATTTACTTTTCCAGGCATTATAGAAGATCCTGGTTCGTTTGCGGGTATCGTAATTTCTCCTATACCAGACCTTGGGCCACTAGCTAACAATCGGATATCATTTGCAATTTTATTAATTGAGATAGCTAACTGTTTTAGCGCTCCATGGGTTTCAACAATGGCGTCATGTGCAGCTAAGGCCTCAAACTTATTTTCTGCGCTAACAAAAGGTAAATTAGTGAATTTTGAAATGTATGAAGCTACATTCTCTGCATAGCCTTTTGGGGTATTAATACCGGTACCGACAGCAGTACCACCAAGGGCTAATTCTGACAAATGTGCGAGGGTGTTCTCCAATGCTTTTAGTCCGTGTGCTAGCTGTGATGCATAACCACTAAATTCTTGTCCAAGTGTGAGGGGAGTGGCATCCATTAAGTGAGTTCTACCAATTTTAACTACGGAATTAAAATCATTTGATTTCTGAACCAAAGTTGAATGTAATTTTTTGACTCCTGGAATCGTAACCTCTATTATTTTTTTATACGCAGCAATATGCATTCCCGTAGGAAATGTATCGTTAGAAGATTGAGATTTATTTACATCATCATTAGGAAGCAATGTTTTTTCTCCATCACCAATAACTTTTCCAGCGAGTTGATGCGCTCGGTTAGCTATAACCTCATTTAAGTTCATATTGCTTTGTGTACCACTACCAGTTTGCCAAATCACTAGAGGAAATTGATCATCATGATTCCCAGAAAGTATTTCGTCACAAACAGCAGCTATAAGGTCTCTTTTTTCTGAACTAAGAACGCCCAATTCACAATTGCTATAGGCTGCAGATTTTTTTAAATAAGCAAAACCATAAACTATTTCTAGTGGCATTGAGGCTGGAGTACCAATTTTAAAATTATTTCGAGAACGTTCTGTTTGCGCACCCCATAGTTTGTCAGCAGGAACTTTAACTTCACCTAGCGTGTCTTTTTCAATTCTGTAGTCCATAATTTAGTTTATTTAAAGTATGCAAAGTTACGTAAATGGCTAATTTTACTCAAACTTTAATGTTTATTTCCTGTTAACAAAATAAAATATTTATTATAATTATTGAGAAAAGCATAGTATCTTTGCTTTTTATAAATTTATTACAACAACAATATGTTTCAGTTTGATCAATATCTAGGATTCTTAGCATTCTTAACCATTGTTACTATAGGTTTTTGGTTAATGATTTTTTTAGTCTCTATCATACCTTATTGGATTGGTGGTGCATTTTTAGAAAAATTGAAAATGAAACGTGAAGCTAAGAAAAAAAACAAATAGTAAGATAAGTTTACTATAATAAAAAGAGGCTGTATAAATCTATATACAGCCTCTTTTTGTTATCAAATTGTTTTAAAGTATTTTCAGAACGTTTTCAATAGGCCTTCCAATTGCTGCTTTATCATTTTTTACCACAATAGGCCGTTCAATTAACTTTGGATGAGCAACCATAGCTGCTATAATTTCAGTATCTGATAATTTTTTCCCTTTAAATTCTTCTTTCCAAACAAGTTCGTTTTTTCTAACTAAACCTATGGGTTCAATATTTAACAATTGGATCAAATCAGATAAAGTATCATAATTAAAAGGTGTTGTTATATAGTTAACAACCTGTACTTTTTCATTTAATTTTTCTAGCATTAAATTACAGTTTCTTGATTTGCTACATCTGGGGTTGTGATAGATAGTTATCATGTTATTTGAGATTAAATTTTTCTAGTTCCAATTGATAATCGTATTGTAAATCTTCATGTAATGATATGATTTTTTTCTCTATAAAAATTATATTTCTATGGTACAGATTTGTTAATGTTTTACTTTTAAAAATGGAAGGTTTTAAATTAAATAATTTTTCTAAAAAATATATTAATAGTTCAACTTCGGTCTCCTTTTTTTGAGAATAACGAATGTATTTTTTTACCTGGCGTAGTATTTTTCGAATACTTTTTCGCATATAAAAATAACTATCCGTATTAATGGCTTCAAATTCAGTATCCATCTTGGATTGAATCCCCTTAACATAAGTTTCTTCATCATCCATTTCAAACAACAAATAGGATAATAATTCTTTATTATCTTTTTTAAATCGAATTAGTCGTAAGCATAATGCTACTAATTCCTGATCAGATTTATAGGATAATTCTTCTTTTACTTGTTTTAAAGATGCAGTCTTCATAGCACTAAATTAATAAACTCTTGTCAACTCACCATATTCCAATAATTTTCCAGTAGTAGATTTTATAGCAAGTTTATTTATTTCAATTGTTTTGTTTGGAAAATGATCGGTGATTACTCTTTTTATCAATTCTTCTTTAAGCTTTGGTGAATAGGTGTTAATAATTAAAAAACTATTTTTGTTTAAAATTTTACTGGCTACCTTTACCAATTCAGGGAATTTAAGTTCTATTTTCCATCGCTCTTTGTTGGCACCAAAACCAAAAGTAGGAGGATCCATTATAATTCCATCATATAACTTTCCTCTTTTAGCTTCTTTCATAGCAAACTTTAAAGCATCATCCAAAACCCAATGAATATTATCTTGCTTAGAGCTTTCCATATTATTTTTAGCCCAACTTAAAACTTGTTTAATAGAATCACAATGATAAACATTAGCACCTTTTTGGTTGGCTATCATTGAAGCTGCACCAGTATAGGCAAAAAGGTTTAAAATCTTAGTGTTTTTTTTTACATGCTGTGCGATAAAATCCCAATTGTTTTGTTGCTCAGGGAATAAACCGATATGTTTAAACTTAGTAAGTTTTAGATTAAAAGTACAATTTTTGTAAGAAATTTTCCAACTGGCCATTTGATCGTTTTTATAAACCGGAAAATTATTTTTTAAGGAATTCCATTCTCCAGAATTATGAGTAAACTCCACAAATTCATAATGCGCCTTTTTTATCCAATTCTGGTAATGCATTACTGGCTTAAAATAAGCGTTACGGTCAGGACGGATGGTGATAATTGTTCCCCAACGCTCTAATTTTTTATTGTTTCCAGCATCGATTAATTCATAATCTGGCCAGTGATTACTATAAATATGTTTCATGAATAAAAAGCGTCTTCAGTTTTAATTATTATAAATAGAATACAAAATTAGTGATTTAGAATTTCCAAGCGACTAATCTACTTTTCTTACTTCCCTGTTCCATCAAAAATGTTTGGCGAGTCGTGTTTAATTTATCTAGTTGTTTATATATTTTTGGAAGATTTTCTTTTTTTGAAACCAATGAAGTAAACCAACCAACTTGATTTTTAAAAGAACTACTTTGTTTAATCATTCGTTTTATAAATAAAGCTTCGCCACCGTTACACCAAAGTTCATTAGCCTGACCACCAAAATTTAAAACAATCTCTTTTTTGGTAGGCCTGGGTTTATCTGAATTATGCAAATTTATTAATTTTCTAAGCGTGCCCTTACTGGCTGCTTCTTTTGAAGAGTGAAAAGGAGGGTTGCACATGGTAAAATCATAATATTCATTTTTATCAATTATTCCTTCAAATATATTCGCGTGATTTTTCTGATGCCGAATCGTAATATGACTCCTTAATTTTTCATTAGTTTTAATATTGTTAGTAGCAGATAAAACAGCGTTCTCGTTAATATCAGCTCCGACCATTTGCCAATTATAAATTTGAGTGCCTAGAATAGGGTATATGCAATTTGCACCTACACCAATATCTAGACCCTTAATTTGCTTTTCTGATTTTTCATCATTGATCAAGTCAGCAATATAGTGAATGTAGTCTGCTCTACCGGGAATTGGAGGACACAGGTAATTAGCCGGAATGTTCCAATTAGCTACTTCATAATAATGTAATAATAAAGCTTTATTTAAGGCTAGAATAGATTCATACGATGAAAAATCAATAGTTTCTAAATTGTATTTATTTTGTATCACAAAGTTGCTAAGCTGAGGATAACTTTTAATTA
>JAAEPP010000785.1 GCA_024232495.1 Flavobacteriaceae bacterium | reverse complement strand
AACACTTTACATAACTGGTGTTTGTGGTGTAATGGTTAGCACGCCGACCTTCGAATCCAACAACCCGAGTTCGAATCCCGGGTGCACCTTTTTATTTATAAAAATGTAAGTGGTTTCTTTATTTTCTTCTTATATTTTATAGGGATGAAATTGTACATTAAAATTCAAAAATATTAACCGGTCTTATGCCACAATGATTAAAAATTTTAAATGGAAATTCACGTAAACAAACGACTGAGTGAAAATAAGATTCACAAAACAACACAAAGGCAGAACAGAAGAATCACAGACCGTGCAGGGAAAAAAACAATAGATGGCCGCAAGCCAAACGAAACTTTTTTGAGCCGAGAGAAAATTGAAATTTAAACCAACTTATAGGTTGCAAAACGCTTAGCTAAATCTTAAAACAGTGTCCGGCAAGAAACTGAATCGATTAAAAAAAGAAGCGCATCTCTAGGTGGTCCAGGAAAAAAGCCTTTCTTGTGTAATCGAACAATGGGACACAACAATGGGGCAACCTTATTTCCATATAGGAATATTAGTAATGTAGATGTCCTAGTCATTTCATTTAATCAAATCCATTGAAGATAGCAAGTTCAAAAACTTGTTAAGTGACCACTTGGGGATTTTCTGAATGTTGATTAGTTTT
>JAAEPP010000784.1 GCA_024232495.1 Flavobacteriaceae bacterium | reverse complement strand
GAAAGTGATGATGAGATGAATTGAGTGGGTTGGGAATGTAATGGAGAGGATATGGAAGGGTATGTGATGATATTATTATGTTTTGAATGGTTTGAAAAAGAGTGAAATGATTTATAAGTTTGAGTGGGTTGGGAATGTAATGGAGAGGATATGGAAGGGTATGTGATGATATTATTATGTTTTGAATGGTTTGAAAAAGAGTGAAATGATTTGTTGAGTTGAAATGGGTAGGTTTTATAATGGGCTATGGTTGGTATTGGTTATAGGAAAGAGTGAAAGTGATGATGAGATGAATTGAGTGGGTTGGGAATGTAATGGAGAGGATATGAATGGGTATGTGATGAAATTATTATGTTTTGAATGGTTTGAAAAAGAGTGAAATGATTTGTTGAGTTGAAATGGGTAGGTTTTATAATGGGTTATGGTTGGTATTGGTTATAGGAAAGAGTGAAAGTGATGATGAGATGAATTGAATGGGTTGGGAATGTAATGGAGAGGATATGGAAGGGTATGTGATGATATTATTATGTTTTGAATGGTTTGAAAAAGAGTGAAATGATTT
>JAAEPP010000783.1 GCA_024232495.1 Flavobacteriaceae bacterium | reverse complement strand
TTTGTCCCTGTCAAATTGGTCATTTATTTGAAAAAATGACACTGTGTTCGACCTGTTTTAAATATGGTGGAAGAAACAACGAGTGTTTGGGTTGGGGTTGGATAGAGGCGCTCAAGTCGAAAATGCTCATTTTTGGAAGCGAATTTCGGCGCAAGCGTTAACGTTGGGTGTATCTTTTTCGATATACTTCAGGCCCTGGGATCCCACCAACCCCTCTCGAGTTTTTTTGGAATGCGGTGGATGTGTGACGGATTGGAGTTTTGCTCCTAGAAGCGAAGAATCCTAGCGTGCTTAAAGAAGATAGCGAGACGTCTACCCTCCTGGCAGTAGTCCGGTGTTGTGTCACAACAGCGCTTGCGGCTTAGCGTTTGACTCTTCAAACGTTTACCTAAACTTAGGTTCGGAATTATGAGTGTAAACTTGTTTCGTTCCTATATTTAGCTTGATTAAACCTAAAAAACACCGAATGTTTTGAATTTTTTTTTAGAAGTCTTGATGGCGTCAAAAGTTAAAGGGGAA
>JAAEPP010000782.1 GCA_024232495.1 Flavobacteriaceae bacterium | reverse complement strand
CAGCAATATGTATTTCCGGGATACCTAAATGCTCATAGCCTCTAATGTTAAATTGTTGATAACCACCAATGAAGTCAATTTTTTCTGCTAGTGTCATTTTAGCAATTTTAGCTTCTATCGCCTTTGAGCCAATTTGCTTAATAGTGCTTTGGGGTGCGGATGAAACAGGTAATGCGGTAATTACCGAGAAAAAGGCAATAGCAAGAAAATAGAAGATTGTAGTAATTATTTGCTTCATAAAATATAAATCCATTGTCCCTTTTTAAAGAATATTAATTTAACTATTTTTCGGTTCATATCCTTGTATAGGCTCTAACTTATCTATGATCATAAACGCTAAGCAATTTAAATAAATGCTTATTGTTTAACTATGGACGAAAGCCTCTGCGAATAATAACGTATCATCACTAATAGAGGAGCATTTTTTATAGCTTAAACTCAAAAAAGTTCTTTCCCTTATCATTTTAAAGATAAAAATTGTTATTCTAATCAGCACATTAACACCAATAAGCCACAAGAGATATAACTAATGATTATAAAATATAACTATTTAAAATATTTTTATGTCGCGTTTACAGTGCAGATAGCTAATTTGTAAACTAGTATAATTATGTTAAATTTTTGCATAAAAATTAGGTTGCAGGTAAGTAAGTTGTTGTAAAAACTAGTTACTTTTAAACAAAAAATAGTCGATAAAGCCAAACTTATCGTGAGGTAAGGACGGAAAGCTACGGGACTTTTCTAGACATATTCCAAGGAGTAATAGTCAAGTTAGCCGGGTTACCGAATTAGTGATTAACCAATCATTAAGAGGATGTTTATTGACCT
>JAAEPP010000781.1 GCA_024232495.1 Flavobacteriaceae bacterium | reverse complement strand
TTACGGGACCTGGTGGACTTGGTCAATTTTGGGGCGCTGAGTTCAAAAATCGTTGGTATACAGGCGATGGGCGGGGCCTTCAGCCTCGTTTTCACGTTTAATTGTCTCGTTTTCATGAAAATTCCTTTGATGCACGCAAAAAGTATAAAATCGCAATAAGCCTGGATAATAGAGGATATATACAGCCATTCTAGGCTTTATCTATCAAATATACGAAAAAGTAAATGGGCGTGGCTTTTGGCCTCATTTTCACGATTTACATTCTTGCTTTAACAATAAGCCTTTTAAACATTATGAAAACAAAAACATCACAATCCTTGATAAAAAGGGGCAATTACCTTAGGTTTGTGAACTATCAAACCGAAGGCATTGCAAACTTAAGGTATGACCTCTAACCTCGTTTTCATCATTTATAGGCTTGGTTTTGAAATAAACAATTTAGTCAATGATGGAACGAAAAACGATAAAATAAGTTAGATTCGGTTTACCAGGCTCATCACTTGGCTAACTTTTACTACCTAGATAAAGGATATTTAGGCCTCTGGACCTCTTTTTATGGCTTGT
>JAAEPP010000780.1 GCA_024232495.1 Flavobacteriaceae bacterium | reverse complement strand
CTTGTGTATTCATGATGAATACCTCCAGTTAATCACCGCCTTTATTGACGGATACATTAAGTAGAGACGACGTTTGGCTTTTCTGCCGCAAAGCGGCTTCGTTCAACAAGTCATTAAAGCAGGACAAAAAACAGTTGGTTTTTGCTCCTTCGTCGCTTATTTTAACCAACTATTTTTTGCCTCTTAATGAGGCGTTAGGTGCATTAAGGAAGTGGTGAAAACTAGAGTATGGTTAAATTATTCGAATTGATGTTTTATTCTGCCTATTTTGATTTCACGCTTAAAAAGTGGACTCACTCAAATAGAGGTTATCAAGCGGGCAAAGCTAGAGATTTAATGTGCTTTATTGGCTTCTTTTTCTTCAGTGGCTTATTTGTCTTTTTAATGTTTCTATTCGATCTTCCTTTATTTAGTACGCTAGGAAAATACTCGGAAATAGGTATTTTAGTTTTCGTTGTATTTATAACCACATTACCTTTATTAATCACAAACTATATATTCCGTAAATTGTGCTTAAACAAAGAAAGGTACTTGAGTTTTAAGTCTAAATACCCAGAAGTCCAACAAGCAACTATTAGAAAATTTAATCATAAGTACTTGGTTATTCCATTTATTTTTTCTGTT
>JAAEPP010000779.1 GCA_024232495.1 Flavobacteriaceae bacterium | reverse complement strand
TGCCAGGACAACCAGCTAAAAATGCATCAAGTCTTTCACATCCAGATTTTTTGTGGTGGGTGGGTAGTACTATATAATGTAACTCTGCATGCAAAATTTAAGGTCTCTAGGATTTTTAGTTTTTGAGATATTCAGCCTCAAATATTCATTTCTTAAAAATCTAATTTTTAACAATTTCACCTGAAAATTCATAAATCATTAGCTAAATGTAAGTCGAAAATAATAGATACAAAGTAAAATATATATTGGACAATTACTAACTTTCCTACATACCCGTACTTTAAATTTTATATAGCAAAAAATGCGTCCCAACCAAATTTAGATTTTTTTTACTTTAATTTGCTCTTTAAGATGCCTACTTTCTACTATATTTGAAATAATAGTGGGTTATTTATTTTAAAAGGCTCTAGATATTGTTTAGTTCTGACACCCACACCATTCAAAGTTTGAATTTAGAAATAAGATTATAATTTGACTCAAACACCCTTTATCTAACTTAGAATCTGTAAATTTAGGTTGCATATGATCAAAAAATCACTTTACCAAGTCACTTAATACACAATATCTATTTTTTTAACATAAAGGAAATCTATCTTTGGCACCCCATTTAACAATACTCTTTTGAAATTACGCATCTTAGTTTATATTTTTCCTGGAATAGTTTTTCGCCCTGATACTTAGACATATTTTTTATAAAAAAATGGCAACTTATCAATATCCTTAACGAGGCCTT
>JAAEPP010000778.1 GCA_024232495.1 Flavobacteriaceae bacterium | reverse complement strand
ATTTTAATCCTTTTCTTCAGTTATCTTAGATATGTTTTTAATGATTTTTCTCCATTTTGTTTTGTATTGGCTATTTATTTCTAGCTTTACTTATGGAGTGTATTGAATGAATTTACAGATCTAATCTCCAAGTTGGCTTGTATGTATTCAATTTTAGTGGTTTATCTTCATACTGGTGTGTGTGGTGTTGGATAGTGATGTTATCTGTCAAGTTTGTTTTTCTTCACATCACTTTAAATCTTGCTTAGATCAAACAAATTTTGACATTAACTAGAATTTTTTTTCTATCAAAAATTGATGATTTGATTGCTCTGTAAATTATCAATTTATTTTTGTAATTCAACAATTTAGCACTGACTCTTTCTTTTTTTTCTAGTTGAACAACAACTGCAATGCTGTGGAGTCTTTTGGTTGATGACTGGCTCACTCATTCTGATCTGGCTGGACTCTGCCTATTCAAGTTACATACAAAATTTAATATTCGGACCAAATTGAATGAAATGGCTGAAGGAAGTCAGAAGATGAACCTAGGAATTCAGATATTTTCTGGCAATTGAAAAAACACTGTAAAGGCCAAACTATATTTTACAACCCTTTTGATATTAAATATACTTTTTTTATAGCAACTATTGACTTTTCAAGCATTTTCTCTTGGCTAAGAATGCCTCCAAGTATGTTGGATAGAATGTGGTTTTGTAAAAAAAAGATCTAGTTTTCGCGTAGTATTTTATGATCAGCTAGAATTGTACGAAATAATGTCACCGAATACTCATTCAGATATTACATTCAAAAACATTATGTTT
>JAAEPP010000777.1 GCA_024232495.1 Flavobacteriaceae bacterium | reverse complement strand
ACCAAAAAACAGTTGCTAATAGTTTCAACGAATTTTTTACAGGGATAGCTCAGAATCTAGTGAATAAACTGGGTAGTACCACAAAGAAATACACTGATTATCTCAGCAACCCGCAATCAAACAGCCTCTTTTTGAAACCTATTACACAGTTCGAAGTTAATGATGTTATAAGTAATCTAGATGCTAAAAAGTCATCTGATGCTTATGGAATCCCTATAAAATTAATGAAGATAATAAAAGAAGCTATTGTAGGGCCGTTAACTTTGTTAATAAATGAATCTTTTACTTCCGGCTATTGTCCCCAAATTATGAAGTATGCCAAAGTTATTCCTATTTTTAAAGCCAACTCCCCCCTTGAGGTTACGAACTATCGCCCAATATCACTTCTCCCAATCTTTAATAAAGTAATGGAAAAACTTATGTATGTGCGAGTTAGTGATTTTTTAGAGTCACATAAAATAATCTTTAATCATCAATTTGGCTTTCAAAAAAACAAATCTACATCCCTTGCCATTCTAGATGTTTATTCAAAACTTGTTGAAACAGTTGAGGCAAAAAAATATTCATGTTGTATCTTCCTTGATTTTGCCAAAGCCTTTGATACTGTTGATCACGAAATTCTTCTTAAGAAATTAGATTATTATGGTATAAGGGGCATTGCCCTGGACTGGTTTCGTTCTTATCTTAAAGATAGAACTCAAAGAGTGTTTGTTGGGGGTGAACTCTCAGATAGTTTGAATATAACTTATGGTGTACCTCAAGGTAGTGTCTTAGGTCCCCTGTTATTTCTTATATACATCAACGATATACCCAAATCAACTCAAGATATAGATTTTCATCTCTTTGCTGATGATACAAGCCTTTTTATGTCAGATAAAGATTTAGAAACTCTTGAATATAAAGCAAATACTGGGTTGGTCAAAATCTCAGAGTGGCTAATGGCCAATAAACTATCCTTGAATACAAACAAGTCTAATTTCTTAATTATTCCGCCAAAAAATAAAACACCAAATCGAAGTTTAGATATTTCTATTAATAATGATAAACTAACTGAAGCACAGTCTGTCAAATACTTAGGTGTTTTAATAGATAATAAGTTGTCCTGGAAAGATCATATTCAGCAGACTAACTTAAAAATATCAAGAAGTGTAGGTATTTTATCTCGTATCAGGCATTACGCACCAAAGAATATACTTGTTAATATATACAATGCTTTTATTCAACCACATGTTAACTATGGAATCATAAACTGGGGAGGGACATACAAAACAACCTTAGATCCATTAAGGAGAAGCATGAAACGTGCTGTAAAGTTAATTACATTTCAGTCGAGAACAAGTGACAGTAAACCTCTTTTTACCAATTTGAAACTTTTGTGTTTAGATGACTGCTATAAAATAGAATGTGCTAAATTTATGTTTGATATAAATAATAACAACTTAGACGATAATTTCTGTAGCCTCTTCCAGTTAACAAAAAACAGACATGATATCTTAACTAGACAGGCAACGTCAGGTTTATTTGTACAACCTGCTATAAGAACAAGCATTAAACATAAAAGTATTATCAACAATGGAGTAAAAATTTGGAACAGTATTCCTTATGATATTAGGCAATTCAAAAATAAGCACACTTTTTCGAGGCACTACAAAAAATGGCTCCTAATAAATTCCTAATTAATTAATCTGTCTTTGATCTCAATCTTAATCCCAATCAAGAATCCTTCTAAAATCATATCAAGATAGCATTTGTGTTTTGGCCCTTTATTTTTCTTATTTATTTCCTTCTTTTTTTTTCTTTTATCCTTCATTTTTTTCGATTTTATCTTAAACTTGCAAAAACTAGCTAACATCTTGAATTTGAGACGTATTCTGCAACTCAACTTAGTCAGTATTCTGTAATTTGAATTTAACTATTTAGCTATCATTGTTCTGTTCTGTTCTGTTTTACTCGTTTTTTTTCTTATAAGAAAGCGGCTCAAGGTGATTGAATAGTTACAACCCTATAATTTCTATTTCAATTTTGTCACACATAACTAACTATTCGAGCTTGAGCTAGGTTTCTTAGAATGAAAACGTGTAATTCACTTTCATATGCGTATTGTTTAATTTGAGTATCAAATTGTGTAAAGGGCACTTGGCTCGATAGCTCTTCTGAGTTTTTTCCAAGTGTCCTAAACTTACTTAATTAGTTTTAATCTTTTATCAATTATTCTGTAATTAAAAGTTTGAATTCATATGAAATTGAATTGAATTGAATAAGTATTTTGAATGTAATCTACACCCTGTTTGAATAATATCAAATAAAATGAAAAAGGAAATGAAACTAAGAACATACCTGATCAAAACAGTTCTGACAGAAGAAACAATCATCACAACTTTTACAGATACATGCTGCAGGCTGATCACACTCTTCACACTTAGCTGTCGATTGAGTGGCTGATTCTAAATAATTGTAACAAAAATTCTAAACATAGCATTACACCTTAGATAGAGTTGAATGAATGAAAACTACTCTATAACTAACAACTATTGAATT
>JAAEPP010000776.1 GCA_024232495.1 Flavobacteriaceae bacterium | reverse complement strand
TAGTTATTGTCATAAGACCTTCTCCTGTAACTTTTGTTGATGCCCAGAGTAGGGGCATGATCTTGAGTGTTCATTGTACCTGCAAAGAAGGTATGCAATAAACAAGCGCAATTAAAGGGGCAGGGGGTTAGTTTGCTTGCGAGAAGTCTTAGATCTTTTGTTGATGCTGTCTTCTCTTGGTGTTCATTATCAAAATTCTTAACCACTGTTCAATACAAATCTTTATATTGCCCAGGTCTTTTTTTGTGTGTGAGTTTTTATCTGCAGGAAAAGGAAAAACAAAAGGAAAGTTAAGATAGTCAATAGGGGATTGCACATTGTTCTCTTCCACATTTATTTTCCTCCATGTGTTCCTGCCACAGGGTGTGATGTTATCCTGTCACTTTGGTGGTGCTTGCAAAGGCAGGAAGAAAAAGCACAGTGAGACAGGGGTGTTGATAGAAAATGGGGGGAACTGGTGATTTTGCAAGCAATTATCTAAGTAAGTTTTTTGTACCTGCAAGGAAAGAAAAGATAGGGGAGGTGGGGAAAACTGAAAGCACACTGCTTCATATAAAAATTTGTCAATCTTGTTGTATTCCCGAGCAAGTTTGTGTGTTCTTCTCCTATAATGACTTAGGCCTGCTGTTGTTGTTACAGGTACATTCACCCACGTTTTTTTCCTAAAACTTCAGTGCAATGTTGTTACCTAAGGACCTGCAACGGAATACATCAATGAGATGGGATTGAGATGAATTTTTTTTCATGTTTACCTGCATGGGTAATGCTAGCTGTTTTGCATCGAATTCTTGTAGTTTAGTTTATGTCACCTCATTGTGCAATAACACCATTTTTGGCGGCTGATGTTATGTTGTGCTACCATTGCTCTATGTCAACCAATTGCAATTGCACTTGATAATCACAATTTGTTGTGCAATTGTACCAATTTCATTATGACAATAAGAATCTTCCATGCTGAATGAAATCTACTGTATAAAACAAATTTTTACTTTTTGGAGGGTAAAACCTAAAACACAAAATCAGAGCAAACATTACTGTTGCCATTTTATTCAGAGTTTGGGATCTCTGAATATTCCTATAAAACAAAGCAATGTGTCAAAAGGTTTGTATGAATGTGGTAATTATGACTAGATACCTTTTAACCCATGGTTGTCAATTCTTGTCATAAGTAGCTGATAAAGTTGCCAGTTTTTGCGCTTTTGTATTTTTGATTGTTTTTCTTTTCATT
>JAAEPP010000775.1 GCA_024232495.1 Flavobacteriaceae bacterium | reverse complement strand
TGTCTGTTTGCCTCCTCCAAATATGCCGCTCTCGGCCAAAGGACATTTTACCCCCTTTGTCTGCTGGTTTTATAATCATTTCCTTCTTATTTCTGAGAGACGTAATTGCTTCTCGTTCAGATTTGCTTAGATTTTGGATATTTTCTTCTGGGTTGGCCAGTAAAGTTTGAATATCAGTATGTACTTTGGTGAGGTAAGTATTCAATGGTGTATAATTCAGATTGGGTGGTTGCCAATTGGATTTTTTGTGAAATTTCTTAATTTCATTATTTGTTGGGTTGATGAAGAAATAATAATGTAAGTGCATACGTCTTTTAAAGTCAAGCAAAGCTTCAGATACTGTGGGGCCTTGTATCTCATGTGGGGCTAAGACAAAGCTTAGTCCTTTGTTCAAAAGTTGTATTTCATCTTGATTCAAAATAAAATTACCCATATTGTGGATGTTGTCTACAGCATAACCAGCTTCCTTTGATATTGATTCGTGTAGGTGTTTCTTAAGAAAATTCTTTTTAGATTGATTTCTTAATTTGCGTGTGCATCCAGATAATTTTCTGAGAGTCTGTATAGATGTCATGTTCGACCGCAATGTTGTAGAATTTCAAAATGAGATGAAGCTATGTTCAGGAGTGGACCAAGAAAGAAATGATCAGATTTTTTTAATTAAATAATGTGATTTGTTATATCAAAACAGAAGATTAATATTTGAATATTAGTAGTTAGTCTGTTATGTTAATTGTTTCAAGTGCGGGAATAGTCCCTGCCACGTCTTTGTTCATTTGTTTTCATGTTTCAGATTCTTGTGTTTACTTCATTTTGTTGCGGGGCTGTCCTGGCTCTTTTTCTCTTTTGCTTTAACCACTCTTTCGTTTATCTGATCTTCCCCGAATGCGGTCTTCAAATTGTTGATGAGTGTGTTGATCTCTCTCCATTTTTT
>JAAEPP010000774.1 GCA_024232495.1 Flavobacteriaceae bacterium | reverse complement strand
TGGAAACAGCTATAAACCCTATGTATTCTGATTCTTAAAAGCCATAATTTGTCAAAAGAAATTTACGAAAAATGCCAAGTTTTTAAGAAATCCAAATGTCCAATCTTTAAATACAGACAATAGCTAGGCCAATCAATTCATGAAATTTTTATTATTTGTGGGATTTTCCATATAACATAAGGTCCAAAGAAAACAACTAACATAAAATATTCCTTTTTTTTCATTTTAGTAAAATATTAAGCCTATTGACCGCATAAATTAGTAAAATCACACTTTTTTCAAAGAATAATATATACCATTTAGCTAAACATTTTGTATGAGTTTTCTTAGGAATTTGTTACTTAGCAAGTATTTTGACTGCTGATAACAAGAATATATGGCCGCCCTTGGCCACCAATAGGCTCTCTGTGACCGCAAGAATGATAGAACCTCGCCCCATAGGGTTAGTCCTTGTGCTGATTTGTAGGATTTGACAAGATCTTCAAAATTTTATAATATAGAATGTATCCAAGAAACGATCTATATTTCTTAAAAAATTACATGATATGATTGATTTTCTACTAAAAAACTTGAAACAGCTCTAAACCCTATATATTCTGATTATTAAAAGCCATAATTTGTCAAAAGAAATTTACGAAAAATGCCAAGTTTTTAAGAACTTCCAGTGTCCAATCATTAAATACAGACAATAGCTAGGCCATTAATTTAATGAAAATTTAATTATTTATGGGATTTTTCAAATAACATAAGGCCCAAAGTCAACAACCAGCATAAAATATTCCTTCTTTTTTGTCATTTTAGTGAAATGTCAAGCATTTTGACCGCATAACTTAGTAAAATCACACTTTTTTCAAAGAATAATATATTCCATTTAGCTAAAAATTTGTATGAGTTTTCTTAGGGATTTGTTACTGAGCAAGTGTTTTGATTGCTTATAACAAGAATATATGGCCGCCTTTGGCAACCAATAGGCTCTCTGTGACTGCAAGAATGATAGAACCTAGCCCCATAGGGTCAGTCCTTGTGCTGATTTGTAGG
>JAAEPP010000773.1 GCA_024232495.1 Flavobacteriaceae bacterium | reverse complement strand
GAAGCATGCAGTAACAGTAATGAAATGAATTGAAAAACATGCAATAAAGTATGAATTGAAATGAAATGAAATATTATGAAGCATTCAGTAGCAGTAATGAGATGAATTGAAAAATTATGAAGCATGCAGTAGCAGTAATTAAATGAATTGAAAAACATGAAATAAAGTATGAATTGAAATGAAATGAAATATTATGAAGCATGTAGTAGCAGTAATGAAATGAATCGAAATATTATGAAGCATGCAGTAGCAGCAATGAAATGAACCAAACACGAGGCAAGCAAACAAGGCTCCACACAATTTCAGACAATCTTTATTTGTCCCGCAAAATAGACCAAAATCCTCCAAATAGTAACTTCTATACATTAAACGGCTTTTTCTGCCTAGCCACTTGGGGGTTCTTCTCATAACCAGCATCCGATCCATGGGATTGGGTTCCGGGTGGCTAGGTGGGAGGGCCTCCTCCCCTTTAATGCTTATTTACACCCTCCAGGTGATTATTTTCATCTTTAGCCATAATTATTACCTTACAGGCAAAACACAAGCTTTTGGAAATTTACAAGGATGAAACATAAAGACACATTTAAAATAGGAGTAACTGGGAGGGGGTCTCCCACCTTGCCATCCCGGAATTCCCCTTGAAGAACCTTATTTCGCATAACTTGGATATCCTAAG
>JAAEPP010000772.1 GCA_024232495.1 Flavobacteriaceae bacterium | reverse complement strand
TCTCTTCTACGTTCACCAATGTCTTTTGTTCCAAAATTTGCATCTTCTTCTCTCTCGTTGTCACTCATTTCTTTCCCAAGTGAATTTTGTTCTGCATTTGCATCCGCCACCGATTGACTACTGGAGCTTCCTCCTGAATTTTCACTATCTACACAGAGCTTTCAAGTCCTTCTGGAATGCTTTCAACAGCTGGCCAACCACTCCATACTTCATAGTATTCGTCATATAATGTCATCACAACTCTTCCACCGCTGCTTCGCCTTCCACTGTCTATGGCTTTTCGAAACAACATCTTCACTCGCTTTAACTTTCGGTTGACACAATCCTTATTGAAAACGCTCTGCATGTTGGGATATTCGCTCTGCAAAATATTCTGCATGTTGGGATATTCATCTGGATCACTACCACTTTCAGGCTTTGGATATTGCAATCTAAATCTGTCAGTGATCTCGTCGTACCGATTTTTTATTGTTTCCCAGTCAAGACCACTCAAAGCTTTTGAGGCTTTATAGTCGATGAGGATCCTTAAAAGCAACGCAGTTTCTTCATCGGTCCAAAAGAAGTTCTTCTCATTTTTGTCTGCTGATTTCTTTGCAGCCATTTCGCTTCCACGCGCTCGAATATCCCAACCATATGAATTTTGGCGGGAGATTCTCTGCTTCCATTGCTAATGCGCATGCCCATAAAAGATGGCCGGCCTCGTGTAAACGCGAAGCCATACCGACCAAATATTTGCACGGTGACCAAATATTCGGCCGGCAAGGTACTCGAGCGGCCCCGTGTAAACGCAGCCTTTGTCCACTGCACTGCTCAAAATTTCAAAAATATGAAAAATTCCATACACTCTTTTTTTTATAAGAATAAATTTTATAAGAATAATGAGCCTCAAAATCGGTGAAATCTAAGAATATTTTAAGAATATTGCGAGGCTCAGATCTTATGGAAAAAGTTTTAGCGAGTGTTTCTTTACTTCTATATTGGTGTGCTTTTTACCGGGAATGGTTTGAATACACTCACCTAAATTTTGATGCAAGTGTCGATGAGCTCTGTTTTACAGGAAATAAGGATATTGTTCTGTTATCCACCATATTTGTAATACTGTAGGTGTGCTTTTTGGCATTTATGACATAATAACAATTTATTGCTATATCCGTGTTTTCTACTGTAAGAATAATTTAAGATTATTCTGAGGCTCAAATTAGCTATATATTTTGTATATTGTGGCTCAGAAAAAAATTAGATATTCTT
>JAAEPP010000771.1 GCA_024232495.1 Flavobacteriaceae bacterium | reverse complement strand
CCTTTATCTTCGATTGAAGGCTTATTAAATCATCCACTTACAGATATTGGATTGGCAAAGTTTTTAGCGGACTACAAAAAAGGTAATTAAAATTATTGGTTCAAATAGCCAAGGAGACTTTCCTCTATATTGGTATTAAATAAATTCGCACTACCATTGACGATAGTTCCAGATTTATCTACTATAATAGCTTTGTTTATAGTATGAATAACCAATTCTTTTTCAGATTTTGAAACGTTTTCAAACTGAAACTCTAAGTTGGTTTTATAACCAGACTTATTTATGATTGCCATCCAATTGTTGTAGTTGGAATCAGTATTAATACCAATAAAATCGTATTCTGGGTATTTTGATTTTAAATCGGCTACACGTGAGTGAATATTTTTATTATGATTCATAGATGTAGAAGACCAAAAATATAAAACAGTTGGATTGTGTATGATTGAATGTAATTTCTTTATTTTGTTGCCAGAGCTAATTAACGGTACATTCGAAATTTTACTACCTGGAGTTAATTGCATAGATGCATCTGCTAATTCTTTTATTTCTTTTATTTGATTTTTGTTAGTGTTGATTTTTAAAAATAAATTTAAAATCTTTTCTTGATTTTCTTTTTTGTTACAATTTAACAAATACCTCCCTGTGACATTCATTACCATATTGTTTTTTAATGAATCATTGGTAACCTTTCGATTTATTAATTCTATTTTACGATAGTTGTGGCTGAAGGAATTTCGTTGAAAGTTATTTTTTTCATTAATATCTTCCATAGCTAGGTTATCAAAATATCTAAATAAAAAACGGTAGTAGGGGAAATATGATCTTAGTACGTCAGATCCAAAATTAATATCATCTCTATAGATGTAAAATTCTTTGGGAATGGTGTGATAGCTATCACTATCTTTCCTTCGTTCATTGGCTGTGATATAAATTTCTTTCTTTGAAAAATAATCATAGTTAATATTTGCCTCAGCTATGTATTTGAAAGAATTTACAGGCATAGTTTTTTGTACAAACTCATTGTATATTTTTAATCTAATATTTTTAAGAGAATCCAACTTTTTTTCAAAATTTAATGGAGTTAGCTTATAGTAGGAGGGCATCAACTCAATTTCTGCTTCATTTAACAAAAATAAATCCATAAGCAAATTATTACTTTTTGATCCCATTCCGGTAAAAGATAGTGATTCATCAAATTCAAGTGTATTTACTCGTAACATCAAACTATCACCTGGATTTAAATAAAATACCTGGAATTCTACGTGACTGAATGTGTACAATCCAGCCTCAATATTTTTTGTTTTGAATAAAAATTTATTATTGTTGTCGAGGGGAACACTGTCTAGGAGTTGATCATCTTTTAGAAAATAAACATAATCTCCTTTCGGATTT
>JAAEPP010000770.1 GCA_024232495.1 Flavobacteriaceae bacterium | reverse complement strand
TCCATATTTAGCCTCAAAAGCTACATGTTGAATCCGTAGTAAAACCCGCCTTGAAAAAGTTAAATAAGATCATTGCTCTGAATTGCTCCATTATTTTTTGATAGACCCCTTAGCACGCGTACTTTTTTTTTCATTGTTTTTTTGTCAATTTTTTTTTTCAAAAAATTATCAAAATTTGGACGTTTTTTGCTCTTTTACGCATTTATTTAGCCTTAAAAGCTACATGTTGAACACGTAGCAAAACCCGCCTTAAAAAAATCAAATAAGATCATTGCTACTTTTTTAGCAAATCTCGTTATTTAGCCTTTAACTAAATTTTGTCACGTCCTCATACTTATATATATATTATATAATAGTAAGTATGAGGACGTGAATTTCATTTTAAAGGCGGAATAAACTATAGTTTTTACAAGGTAACAAACGAGTATAAAGAAAAATAATAATTTGAATAAATATTTTATTTCTTTTAATATGTATAAAATGACTGAAGTAAGTGAATCTCAAATAAGAAAACTGCAAATATTTAATATATTACTTTTTTTAATTCACGGATTTTCAGCAATTTATATTTTTATGAATAGAGATGAAATAAGAATAACTGATATTCCAGTTTATGAAAATCAAGTAAATATAGATGACAATAATATTGATTATGGATTTAAATCTGTCAAAGTTGGGTCTGGAAATATCCCAGTATTAATATCTGTATTTTTTGGAATAACTGCTTTATTTCATTTATATTATGCACTGGGTTCATCTTCTTTTTATAAAAAATATATTAACAAAAGCTTTAATCCTGCTAGATGGTTCGAATATTCTATAACAGCAACAATTATGATTGTTATACTAGCTTTGACTGCTACTGTTCAAAATTTAGCAGTGTTATTTGCAATAATAGTAATGACAATATCAATTCAATTTATGGGGGGTATAATAGAAAAATCAATCAGTGGTAATAATTTATGGCAAGCAAAAACAACAACTATGATTGCATGGATACTTCAAGCTGCAGTTTATATTATTATAGGAAAAGCTTTTATTGAAACAATTAAACTGGTAAATGAGAAATTATCAAAAGAAAAAGCTAAAGAAAGAATTCCTGATTGGGTCTATGCGATTTTAGGAGGAGAATTATTTTTTTACTCATTATTCGGTTTTGTCTCACTCAGTATGCTATATGTTGCATTAAAAGGAGGTAAAATAAATTTTTACAAATACGAGTGGGGTTATCACATATTATCTGTAGTATCTAAATTATTTTTAGGTTGGGTGATATATTTTGGTGCTACTCAAGGAATGGGTAATGACAATGAAAATGGAAGTAGATCAGCTAGTCGAAGTGCAATTTAAAATTATCTAAATCTCAATTAAACATAATATGGTTATTAAGAAAAACTCTGATAAAGTTACAAAAATAGATAGTCGTTTATTCAATAAACCTAATTTATTATTAATTTTTTTTATATTCACTTTACTTATATTATGTTTACTTTTAATATTAGAGTATCTTGAAGTTATAAATATAATAAAACGAAAGAAAAATGATAAAAACGAAGGTGATACAACTAAATCAAGCGAAAAACCTGTTAGTAACATACCTATTGATAAACCAGTTATTGATAAACCTATAAACAAACCTATTGATAATACAAACGAAACTAAGACGAGTCTTTCAGTTTCAGATGTGTTATCAATTATTGCATTAAGTCTAGGTGCTATTTTGCTATTTTATTTCTTGTTTAAATTTGTTGAAGGTGCATATGCATTTATTAATTTTTTTAAAGGCTGGTTACCATTTGTTTTTGCAGCTTTAATTATGATTATTATAGGATTAGTTACTGATATACCTTTTGTTTCAAATACTTTAAGAGATATTGGACTCGTTTTTATTTTACTTATATCATTATGGATCTTTTTTAGTCGAACATTTATAAATTTGACTAAAAAATTGTTTTATATTTTAAGTGCTCTTGGGTTAGTAAATGCAGAGTTCTTACAGTCATATGAAGAATTAAAAAAGGCTGAAGAAGTAGAAGAAAAATTAGAACCTTTAAAAAAAAAATTAAATAATGATAAAAAAAATTTAGAGTCATCTGAAGCAGTAGAAAAGGCTAAAGAAAAATTTGAAAATAACCTTCTAAATGCATATACTGAAAGAGAGGAAAAAAAGGCACTTGATATATATGAAAAAGAAATAGCTAAACTAGTAAACAAAAACGAAGGTTTTAGAAATAAGAGAGGCTCTGATTCAAATAAAAAAATTCGTCAAAAACAAGCGAAATTATATATTACAAAATCAATAGTTGCTGCTACATTAGTTTCAATGGTTGGAAAAGACTTAATTAATGAGGACTCATCTTTAATAAGAGAAATAGATGTTAATCAACCAAATATGATTTTATTTGATGAAATTCAAGAAACTAATAATAATTTAGATATTTCATTGTCTGATACAGCAACTATTAGTGAATCTGGTTATAATAAAAACAATGAAAACTTTAAGTCTGTGAAATCAAAAATTAAAGATGCCAAAAATACAGTTAATAAAATACCACAATTTACTACTGAATTTGTCAAAAATGTGGAAGAAAATATAAAAGAAAATGTAAAAAAAAAAGGAGAAAATATCGATTCAATAGAAGAACAAAAAGAATTTAATGAAGATATAGCCGAACCAAAAGAAATTTTTTCAAATTCGAAATATTCTGTAAGTGCTTGATATATAAAAATAATAAAAATTTAAAATGATTATTGTTTTAATTTTTCTTGAGTTGGTTGTTGTTGATTAAGAACTTGTTGTTTATTTTCGGTTGTTTTTTCTGTTGTTAGAGGTAATTTCTGTCCTTCATAAGAAACATTATATAAATTAGCAATATCATCAAGTTGCTTATTGACTTCTTGCATTTGATTCAGTAAATCGTCTTTTTGTTTATTCAGCGATTTACCTGATTCAATCATTTCCATTTTCTTTTTTTCCATATCATCTTTTAACATAAAGGCTGTGTCAATACTTTCATTTTCCTCCTCAAGAGTTGTGCTTGAATCCAGTTTTTTATCAGAAAACATTTTATGAAAATCTTGGTTATTAAGACTAGCTGATTTATAATTAGCCTGTAACAGGTTAATAATATCGTTTCGTTTTCTAGTAAAGATTTGAAAATTTTCAAGTAATTTTTTTCTTTTAGTTTCGTATTCTTCCATTTCAAGTTTATATCTTTCATTTTCTGCAAATAATATGTCCTCATTTTGTTTTTCTGTATTATAATTATTTGCTTTTGTACCCTTATTCATTTTTTTACCCCCGTAAACTAAAACAGCTAGTAAAACTACTCCCATAACAGCAAAAATTATTGTTTTAGTGTTGAATTTAGTTTGTTTTTCTTCATTTTCAGTTAAAGAATCTTTTATTTCTACTGGATTCGTAAATTCTACTGGTGGTTTAAATTCTGGTTTAGGTAAAGGAGGAATCATATTATTTTGACTGCTATTGAATAAAGGCTTGTTTGATTTCATTTTAACTTTTTTTTTAAATAAATTATAAACTGGTTTAATCATTTGTTTCTTATGCTTATTTTATATAAACCGAGATTTAGTCAAGTGTTTGTTTTTCTTTCGGAAAACATTCGCTTTTTCCAACACTTTTTCCATCTATATCATATTCTGGAACAGAAAAATTTGATCCCATATAAAGTTCACTTGATGGTTTTTCATCTTTATCTTCTTGAATAATACTTACTTCAGTAGTAAATGAACCATTAATATGATCAATTATTTTTTTATTTGTTTTGTTTCTCTGTCTTATTAAACGTAAAAAATATAGACCCTGTAAAAATGAATCTGATAAATCATCTTTCTTTTTATGACTCATTAAATATTCATACATAGACTTATCCTTCAAAGAAAATAATAATTTTTTAGCCATTGAAATAGCAATTTTTTTATTTTTGCTGTGACCTGACGCACCTTCTGGTTCGGGAACATTACAAACTTTAAATTTGTTTTTAGGAGAAATAAAATGAATTGATTGAGGTTTGCCTATTCTTTTTTCTATTACTGTATTATCTACTCCTTTTATCTTATTTATAACAGGTGTTCTTAAACGACAACTAAAGTACATTTGAATCGCATGTGATATTACTTTCATAGTTGTATTAGGGTTACATTGTGCTTCAATTACAATATGATCAGCATGTAACATCCAAGGTCGTTTATCTAATTCAGTATGTAACGCAAATACTGCTTCAGCTGTTGTAGTTGACTTAAGACTAAAATTTTCCCATAATCTGATACTGTATTCACGGTCTATTTCATTACAATCTTCAATAAGACAATAACATAAGTTTCTTGTACCGCAGTCCCAACTAAGGCAATTTACAGCTGTTGTTAAACGGTCACCTGGTGAATGTAAAGTTTGACTTAACATTTCTTATAAAAGATATAACGATTTTTCTATTTGTTTTAATTTTTTATATTTTTATTAAGGTTTTTCTGAATTTTTATTTGTAGTTTCTTCTTTATTAATAATACTGCAAGTATATATATTTTTGTATGAAAATGAAACAATAATAATACCTAATAATAAAAATAAAAACGATGCCGTCCATAAAAGTAAAGGATAATTTTGTGTTCCACTGTTTAATCTATTATTAATTTGAACAAAAACTATAATATTTAAAACCGTAGATAAACTTATAACACTAAGCCCTAATGTACTTGCTTCATTATTATTAGTTGTAGCAAAACCAGCGTAAAGTAAACCTAATAAGAATGGAACTGATGTAATAAAAACAGAAAGCCAAACTTTACTTTTACTTAAAATATCTCCTTCAAATAATGCTGACATATTTCATAATTGTAAATATAGATATTTACTAAAAAGAAAAAACAAGAAAAAAGAAACTCATTGAGTTTTATCTTGATAAATATTAAACCAAATAATGCCTAAGTTCGTGAATTTATTCGATCATCCAAATACAGAATTTAAAATACCGAAGTGGATAAAAAAAAGTCATTTAAAAACATTGATTGAAGGTTTAAGTGATAGCGAAAATGAAGAAGAAATATTAAATAAAAAAACTAAAAATAAAAAAAACAAAATTCCACGTCAATTGCAACTAGATAATGAAAAGAAGGAAGAAGATACAATAGGTTTTACTTTACTTCAGAAACAAAACGAAAATATTACTGAAGTTTTTCCATAACAAAACCTTAATAGTATGAGAGATTATTCAAATGAAGAAGATAAAAGAGATATTGATTCGCTGTTACAACAAGATGATTCTATGAAAGATAACGAAGACCAACAAAGTATAGTTGAATATGGTTCAGAAACAGATTCTGATTTCAAAATTTCCTCGAGCGAAGACGAAATAGAAGAAGATGAAAAAACGAAACCGATCTGTCTTGAAAAGAAGAAAAAAGTTAAACATACGCATCAATTTGAAAAAATAATGAAAGCTGCGAAAGCATCGTCTAATTCACGTAAAATGGATACTAATATTATACAGCATCAAAGAAATAAATCAAAAGAAAATGAAATTGAAATTAAATCAAAAGTTAAAACTAGAAGATTAATCGACGTAAAAATTAATCCTATACTTCATAAACCTGTAGGTTTTAAGAAAGATGAAAAAATTGATATTGAAACAATGGAAAAGAGAATTACAAATTCAAAAAAGCAAGAATTTAAAATAGATAGGAATATCAGTTTAATAAGAACTAGATATATTCCATTTGGTAGCAAGAATTTTTATAATATTACTTCTGAGTTCTACAGCAAACCGACTAAACTTTGTTGTTGTTGGTGCACTGAACCATTTAAAACGCTGCCAATTCCTTTACCATTGCGCTATAAGGAAAATCCTTCGGATAGAAGTGATTTTGTTTTTCATGTTACATCTCAATTTTGTTCTCCAAATTGTATGATATCAAAGTTAAGAGAAACCAGAGGTTGCATTGACATGGGAAGACTCATGTTGAAAAAAATTTATGGTCTTAATTTTAGTATAGATATTGAACCTGCTCCTGACCCAAGAAGCTTAAAGAAATTTGGAGGTTTTTATAATATCGAAGAATTTAGAGCAACTTCTGGAGCAGGAATTAAAACTACTACAATAAATCCTCCTTTATTACCTATTTCAATAGGTTTAACAGAGATTGAATCAACAGAAACAGTAATTACTGAAGTAGGCGGAAAAGAACTTGCAAGGAAAAGGTTAAGAATTAAAGGGGGAGGAACTGGTTCTTCTCATTCAAACCATTTAAATAATCCATTTTCTAATCCGGCAAAACAACAAATGCAAAGAGGTGCTTTCACATCAATGCCAACTATTGAAGAGCAAATAAGTCAATCTGATCGTAAATTAAGACTTCAAATGCAAACAATTGGTAAAAATAAAAGAAAAAAGAAAAATGATATTTTATCATTTATGAAAAAAAAAAGTTAAGTAAATTTTATTATTATGTAATTTCTTCTACGCCAGGAAGAGATAAAATATGAGCTAAGAAGGACAATTGTAATGCATCACTGTCATTCAAATAAGTCATATTCCCATTCCATTCATTAAGGAATTTCCTTCTACAATTATCAATAAAAACCAAATCACTTCTGGAACGATGATTATTGCTAAGTTCATATCTCGAAAACCTTAACCTACGAACGCTATTTCTTAATATATCTACTGTACTTTCTTGATTTGAACAACGGGTCTTTAATTTTTCAATTTCTTCCTTTAAAATTTTTATATCTTGATTTTGTTTTTGTATTAAGTTTTTAAGTTCAATTTCGTTGTTATTAGTTGAGATTGAAGTAGATAAAAAATCAATTAAATTAGTAACATTATCATTATCATCACAGCTACCTTGTAATGAATCTCCATCACTTATGGAATCAGTCATAATTAAATTACTATTTGTTTATTAATTAAGATGAAAAAAAATAAAGAGTTTTTTTAACTTAAATATATTTAATTGATTAAAAAATTATATTATAATTTATATTAATTTTTTTTAGTTTTATTTCTGATAGTGATGTTTTTATGAATTTTATTTTCTCTTAAGGTGACATTAGGGTGAACTTCTTTCGTGATAATAATCACATCTGAATAGAATCTTGTAGTCCTTACTGTAACATTAGGGTGAATTTTTTCAGTTCTTTCTGTAACATTAGGGTGTTTTGCTTGTTTTCTTACTGTAACGTTAGGATGTAATTTATTAAGATTCATTTTATTAAAATTTTTATTTGAATTTCAAGTTTTTCTTTTTTATTTAAAGTTTTGGTTTTGAAAATTTATTTTTTTATTTTTATTTTAATATTTTTAATTTTTTTAAATTTTAAGCGCAGTTTTCTTATTTATATTAATTTGATTAAAATCGGCTATAAATAACTGTAATTATGTAAAAAAACATAAATTATTAATTAATAAAGCCGATCTTTTTAATAAAGGCCGGGACTTTTTTAAACCGAAAAAATAAAGTCGATTTTGTTATTATAAATTTTTATTTTCTAATTAAAAAAATTTATTAAAACTAAATAAATTAAAAACAAATCCTAAATAGAAATTTCTTGATTTGAAGATTTTAAAAATTAATAAATAAAAATGAACTTTATTAGTTCAGAGTTAACTACTCAGTCTGATTCAGATTCAATCATAAATATGGAAACTGATTCTTTTAAAGATCTTTCACCAAACCATCTTACAAGCAAAACCAAGCAAAAACGAAAAACCATTATCGATGAAGTTGAAAAAGTTGAAGTTAGCTTGAAGCGTGTTAAAATAGCAGCTGCTGACATGGACAAATATCAAATGGCTCAAGAATTCCATTACAATCAAATATGTGATAAATTAAGCGATTATGATGCTACGAAAAAAACTGTTCAACAACTTACAATTGAAAAAGAAAAAATTTCAAAAGAGCTTGAAGAAAACAAAAAGGAACATGAAAAAAATCAAGAATTAAGCGCCACAGTTCCAGTGAACTTATCACAACAAAGCTCAATCGAACAAAAAAATACTGAACTTAACAATGAGTTAATTAAAATAACAAATGAATTGGAACAACAAAAACAATCATTACATAAAGAAGTAGAAAATCAAAATCAAACCCTTAAAAAAGATTTAGCAAATGCTTTAGCTGAAATTGATAAGTTTAAGGTAGCAAGAAAAGCTTTAGCAACCGCGAATGAGCATATAGAAGAAATGGAAAATAAAAATCAAAAATGGAAACACGCATTACTTGATGCAATAAATGAAAAGTTTCAGGAAAAAGATAAGGAAATTGAAGATATTAAAAAACATTGGGCTAAAGCAAGTCAATATTTTCAACCTAATGAAAAAAATGTAATAGAAGATGACGATTCTTTTTTAGATTCAGTTTCAATGATTAGCAAAAAAACCAAAAAGTCTGTTCAATCTTGTAATTCAAAAAATACTTACTATGAAAGAGACTACTCTCAGTTTTCTACTGATCCTCACGAATACGACGAAATCACAAGAAAAATTCCTAGATGCAAAAGTAAAAATCAGTTATGGGTTGATTGGCTTAACGACGAAAATAAAATAAAACATCAACATCTAATGAATTGGCTGTCATCAGAGCAACAACAGATGAATTTTGACTTTCAACTCATTCAAGCTAAAAAGTTTTTTAAAAAATATACTACTATAAAAAATAATGCAATTCGTTACTGTATTCATAATTTAGTTGCTGATTTTATTTATGATGAATTTAAAATTACTTTAGCCAAAAAATCTGATTGTGAACATTTTCCTTTAAATACAGTTCACCATTCTCAATCCCAGTTAAAAGCTTATATAAGATATTTACAAAATTTCATGTTAGCTAGATCAAAACAAGGAAGGTTTTTAAAGGATCTGCATGAAAAAGAAAAGGAAAAACTATAAGTTAATACATTTATATATAATTTTTTTTATTTTTAATTATAACTATTTAATTTTTTTTTTAATTCAATCATTTTTAATTTTGCTTCTTCCATTTCTTTTTTTGTTCTAAACTTATAGCCTTCAGATAATAAATAACCTAAATAAGTTTCAGGATCAGTTTCTTCATATAAATTCTTTCCTATATGTAGTTCTAAAATGTTTCTCCATTCCTCATCAAATTTTTCTTCGGAATCTTTTTCATCTGTTTCGTTAGCGCAAGATTGTTGCTGTTGATTTCTTTTCTTTTTTTTATTCTTTTTGTTATTATTTAATCTTTTTGCCTTAAATTTTTCGATATCTTTCTGATACATTAGATCAATGTAATCAGTTAATTTTTCTAATTCCAACTCTAAAGGAATTGTTGTATCAAAAGCAACTGTGCTAGGTAACCTTCCAATATCAAGTTTTTTACAAATATGATCAATATTTTTATAAGCTTCTTGAATCCATGAATTTTCTGCCGTAATAGTAGTACACAAATACTCTCTTGCAAGTGCTAATTGTAATCTATAAAAAGTTGTTGCAGGTTTTAAAATAAAACATTTTGAGCCACAGTCATTACATAAATTTTGCTTCTTATCTTCTCCTTTTTTCTCTAATGTAATACCATATATATTGAAAAAAAATTTTTTAATATTTTCAGTTATATCACGCGAGCTAAAGTCTGTTGTTTTTTGTAATCTTGAATTTACAGTTTTTAGCTTATCAGGTTTTATTCCAATGTGACTTATTCTTAGTTCAAGTCTTCTACACATAGACGGCAAATTTTCATGTAACCATTCTTGTATTGCTTCATTATTTATTCTTTCTTTCATTAAAGTATCGTGGCCTTTTAAAAAAGCTAATCCTGAAACATCTGGCTCCGCTTGTTGTAAATCCCATGTATCAAATGTTTCAAAACCACCAATATAAAGTAATTTATAAGTGTAAAATTTTATTTCGTGGTCAGCAATATCTATTCCAGCGTTTGCTTTGCTAGCTACTTTAAATTTATCTCCATTAATTGAATATTCGATTTTATCATATATGTGTTCTTGTGATTTTTTCAATTCCTTTCTAGAGGTAAAAAGAATTGTAGCAAAATTTTTTATTTTTTCAATGTCACCACAAAGTTCGATCAATTTTGAATAAGTTTCATAAACATTGTCATCAGTTGAATCTTGTATTCCCAGAATAGTTTTTATCTGATTTTTTTTTATTAATGGAGTAATTTCTTGTTGTTGAAGTTCATTTTCTTCAAACACTAATTCACCTCTATCATTTTTCATTTTTACTTCTTTTAAAGTTACTTCGTCTAATTCAGGTTGTCCTGCTTGTTTAAGCAAGTTACTTTCTTTTTTTTTCATTTGAACTGAATCTGAATCTATCATAAGTTTATGGCTGATATCAAATTCATTTTCACTTCCATATGTATCGAAACTGTAATTTACTGAGGGATTATTTTCTTGTAAAACGCGAATAAATTCTTTTCTAAAATCGAGTTGGCCCTTAATAACTTCCCTTTCGTTCATAGCTAAAATTCTTAATAAATCTTTATCTTCTCTATGCAAATTATATCTTAAAGTACCATCAGGTAAAATCACCCTTGTTTCAATATTTAACCTTGCTCTTTTTGAACTAGTTCTACCATCATTAATCAAGTCTTGGAATATTTGATCTTCCGATTTTTCAATATCACTTCCTCTTTGTCTTGGTTTAATGTATACTCTAACTCTATTTTCAGTTAAATGTCTTACTCTTCCAAGTAATTGATTTATCGAACGAGGATTACAACTACATGGTGTTGCAAAAATATAAGCTTCATTAAAATAATCAGTAATATCAAAGCTTATACCAGCACCAACAACAGGACTTATACCTAGTATTCTAAAACGAGTCCACTCAGTATTGCAATTTTCTGCCATATTTGCTTTTTCGGATCCAGAAACATCAGCATCAATTATTTTAATAAAATTTTCGTCGCTTTGAAGATTTGAAAGAAAATCTAATGTTTTCAATTCAGAAGTATTTAAACCAGTATAGTTAAGTTTTACCTTATATTTTTTTACTTGATTATCTAAAAAATTAAGCAATAATGCTTTTAAATTATGAAGCATTGCTTTTGTATTTGAAACAATAAAAACTCTTTTTCTGTCTTTACCAGTTACTGCTTCACATAATCTATTAAACCAAACACTGACGTATTTATAATCTATATAGAATAAATCTTTTCGTAAAAACGGATTTCTATGATACTCCGTAAAATGATTAGAATGATATATTGAGCGAGTGGCTTTTATATAGTAATGACTTCTCCTGGACATGTCGGCGTCAGCAAAAATCACTATTTTACTCAATTTAGTTAAATGCTTTAGTAAATCAAACACTTCGTTTCTACTTTCTTTCATAGTTTTACTGCTTAGATGACTGAGAATTGATTCAGATTCATCTAGAATCATGATATCATAAGGTTTATATTCAATTTCTCCTAGTTCATTTAGTTCTCCTAAACGCTTTACAGAATCTAACTGACAAGCAATACTTGAAATTCCAATCAACCAATGTCCAAGTTCTTTATCATTGTATCGTTCAAGATTAAAACTTTTTGCACTACTTCTAGCTAACATTTGACGAAAACTTATACTTAGAATCCGGGCTTCTCTTTTCTCTTTTTCTTTAATTTCCTGTCGAACTTTAGTTAAAAAAGCTTTACATACAGTAGACTTACCACTCCCCATGCCACCTCTTAATATAATTGTTCTTTGAAATGATGCATCATAAAAATTACCATTTGGTAATGGTTTTATATCTTGCATAAAAAATCTATTTTCTCTATCTGAAAATGTTTTTCCATAATCGATATAAATTTCATCTTGATTCGGATTTTTTCCTTCGTAACCAATAGGTGCTGATTTATTATGAATAATTGGTCTAATTCTCGATGATTTTATTGGTGGATAAACGGCAAT
>JAAEPP010000769.1 GCA_024232495.1 Flavobacteriaceae bacterium | reverse complement strand
GCCTTAGGACTCTTGAAGTAATCTTATTGGTCAGCTAACTGTATCGTGGGTGTTGATTGGTTTTTCCCCCACCATACCAATCATTCACCTCTTTTCCGATTGGCATATTTCAATCCACATCTGGGTATATAAATTAGTTAGGTTTCTGTTTCGTTCTCTTTCTGACGTATTACTCTGTTTAGAGTCAGACGAAAAGCTTAAGGACCTATTCTACCTATCATTGTCAAAAAGATGAACACAAAGTAAATTGCTCCTAAATTCTTTCTCAACCAACAAAGACCATTAAAAGTATACATTTTTTGAAAGCTTATGAGTTCTTCTTTCGAAATATGTAAACATTATTAATGTTTATTGTTTTTTAAAGGTGGTACATCGCTTAAAAGGTGTAATTTGAAAAAATGGGTCATCGTCACTCTAGAAAAGATTGACTCTAACAGCTCTAGTTCTAATGAATAATTCATTTATTTCCTTTATAGGTATATTATAGAGATGGTTTTGAATGATTTAGAATTTCGATTTAGGCTTTTGAACTTTCAAAATAAATTTAACAAGTCAGATTCCCAGTTTAACAGTGCTATATGAATTATCATGGTTTGCTAGTGTTTTATCAAAAATCTAAGTCATTCAAAACAATTAGCACCATATGATTGGTAAATCCTGAAAATTTCATGTCATTCTGACATCTCTTGGCTGAGATATCATTTCTTAAAGCCCGAAAAACAGTGTTTTGAGAAATCGCATGTTTTGTAACAGACTCTTAGATATTTTTTCATGTGGCTATTTAAGACAGTTCACCTAAATATCTTTTAAACTACGCATTTCCCATTGAATAAAACGGTTTAGTTAGCTCTAAAACGTTGTAAACTAACGTATTACAACAGTTTCGTCAATG
>JAAEPP010000768.1 GCA_024232495.1 Flavobacteriaceae bacterium | reverse complement strand
CTATATTGGCCTCAGATAAAATCTAAAAAAAACAAGAATAACAATGAGAATTGAAGAAGGTATTATTGTGACTTCTCTACAGAGCCCCCCGAGGGCTTATTGAAAGGCAGCACTTTTACATAGGGCTTATTGGAGAAGGGTTAGTGCAAAATATGTAGACTTAGCATCTCTCTTTCTAGCCTTCCAACCAGGGGCGTGCTGGCCCCCAGGGATACAAGGAAATTTCCCGGTGGGTCCCTAAAAACTGATTGTTTGTGGGCCCTTCTATTGCACCAACATTAACTGGACCATAAACTTAATTTTTCTTATTTTTTGCTCCCAGCACGCCCCTGCTCCCAACCCCCTACTGAAGAGTGCGGAACTTGCTAAACCTGGGTTCATAATAATACAATAGGATCGAACAATAAAAAATGACTCGTACTCAGTGGAGATCTCGTAGAGAACTGCCACAATCTGGGGACAGGCCCCCACCCACTCCTCACTTTTATCCTTTAATGTGGAAGTATGCTCTCAGCAGTGGCGGAAATTATGGGGTGGTTGCCCCCCCCAATTCAAAATGAGTCGGAAATTTCTCTCAAAAGTCGGAAATTTAGGTACTTGGAAGTTGAATTGGGTATCCAACTCGAACATTTTGATACCTGTGATTTAACAATTTATTTTGAAAGAGCCGAATTAATTTCTTCAACACTTGACTCTTTTAAGTTAGTGAGTATCAAATCAAATATAGTATCTTATTCATTTACTATTCATGGTTTGTATTTGTACTATTTCTACATGGTTTGTATTTATATACAGTCGACTCTCGCTATCTCAAACTGTCACGGGAGTCGAATTTTCCTCGGCCAAAAGGGGGGCTTCATACGCAGTGTATAAATGAAAGGTTTTTTGCTTCTAAAAAACCACTTTTAAAAATCTAAAAACCGCTGAACAGGTATTAGTTTTAGCTAAAAGAAGTTTATAAAAGGGGGTCATGTTTATCAAGAACTGGAATCAACTGAAAGCCATGATGGAACTGAACAACCTAGTCGACAAGTATGCTTTTCGCGTGAAGAAAAATTACACAATTTTAGGGCCATCTATCCAAAGGGCCCAATAGCAGATTCGCAAAAACCATCTTCTTCTTTCTCCGGGGAGACTAGTTTAGCTCCTGCACGGCAGTAGTTAAAGGCAAACGATTAAACCTTTGAAATCTTCAAAATACTTGCAAAATACTTCTTGTTGGAAAATATTTATTTAGGTTTTAAAAAAGATATGTCATTGGTGTTGTTAATAACAGAAGTTAGAGGTCTTGTGTCAGTTAAATAAAAAACTATTATTGGCGTATGATTGTACAAAATTTAAACTTTTCTGTGATAACGTTCGAGATAACGGTGTTTTTTGTTCACAGGAAAAAAACTTTTGTTCGAGATAACGGCGTTTAAGAAAACAGATTTTATTTGTGTACCCAACTGTAAAGGAAAACTAGGGGAAATAGGTTTTGTTCGAGATATAGGGGAGTTCGAGATAACGGTGTTCGAGATAGCAGGAGTCGACTATAG
>JAAEPP010000767.1 GCA_024232495.1 Flavobacteriaceae bacterium | reverse complement strand
TGGGACGGACAAACACATGTAGTGGGCCGTGCCTCGACACCCGGCTCCTGACTGCCCGCGCCAGCCCGCTCTGTCTCCACTGAATTGCACTCCCGGCTTGTAAAGTGATGGGTAACAATTAATAACTTTTTTCGCTCAAGGTTTCATGGGCTTGGAATGTCATTGACATTATGTCAAGTCCTGTCTCTGTCAAGTCTTGATCAAGTCTCTGTCAAGCCTCACTGGGCAAGTCTCTCTCAGAGAAAACCGGTAGCCGCTTGTTTTTACCAGCCCCGCCTGAGGGTCTATGTATATTTGACACTGTACCTCACACCCTGCACCCTGCACCCAGACACAGAGACTTGACTTGACAGAGACTTGACAAGAAATTCAGGAAATTCAGAAAATTCAGGGAAAGGAAATTCAGGAAATTCAGGAATTCAGGAAAAGTGTCACAAACACACAGACAGACAGACACACACACACAGTGTGACTTACTGACTCGGACCAGCCAACGGCTGGGCCGAGTGAAAATGCAAGAAGGAAGTTTTTGATCCAACCACTCTTAAAGTGGGGCAAAAATTCATTTACTACATTTACTACATTTGCTACATTTGCTACATTTTCTACATTTGCTACATTTGCTACATTTGCTACATTTGCTACATTTGCTACATTTGCTACATTTGCTACATTTGCTACATTTGCTACATTTGCTACATTTGCTACATTTGCTACATT
>JAAEPP010000766.1 GCA_024232495.1 Flavobacteriaceae bacterium | reverse complement strand
AGTATTATGACAAGGGCCAAGAAATGGGGGTTTTTCTTCAAGCTGATCTAAATTGCTATAAAATCACATTACAGAGATATTGGTTTAAATTTTTGGATACCTAAACATTATGGGAGGATTAGACAGGATACCCCAAGATGATGTACACAATAGGCTATTGTATTTTTTTGGAACAAATTTCAAAAACATCATTTTCCATGGCAACTAACATGGAAAATCGAAAAAATTAATTTTTTCTAACAGTATTTCCCTTGCAGATTCCAGCATATTTGAAAGCCAAGGGATCATAGCGTAAGTGTTCACCATCTCCGGGAAGATCTTTAAAAGGCAATCTAAATGACTTCGATCCTGCAGTAACATATATTTTGATACCATTTTATTTTTTGCTACCCATTCGAATGTTAATGCCTGGATTTCATACTTAGAGATGTTCTTCCATGCCGAATAATTGCTGAATGATATTTGGTTTTAAGATAAAATATGGTGTTGTTGTTTCCGCAGAGTAGAACTGCTGTTCTGCCAAGGTTCAATTGAAAATTATCTCAAAAAAGAATAAGACGTGGATTCCATTTCTGGTCCATTTGCTAATCCACCAATTCATTGCTGTCATATTAAGTGTTTTCAGTTTCAGTTTCATTCAGTTTCAGTTTCATTTCATTTTTCACATTAATCAAATTTTACAAATTATTAGAAATACAAATAAATATTAAATAGATAAAGATGAAAAAGCATTATTGAAAAGAAAATAATTTCGTCTGCATATTTTTCCAGTTTTGTTATCTTTATTTGACATTAAAGGAGGAACCTCCAACTTAGTATGAATACTAATCGAGAGGAGGCCCCCCCTCAAATTTGCCAGATAATCAATTTTCGAAATATTACCCTGATACCAGAGCTGTGTTCATTGGGTGTAGGAAGCAGAAGCAATTAAAATTATTTTATTTTCACAATTAACAAGATAAATTCTAAGCACTGCAACGACCTTCCAATCACAAGTGACGGGCTAAATATAAAATTTGATAAAATACACCTTTAATTCTGATCTGAATTTTTTTGTTGTTGAAAGCAATCTAATTTCAGGGGGAACTGAATTCCAAAGTTTTGCACCTGAGTAATGAATAGATCTGATACCATACTGAACAGTATTCTGCCTTTCCAAAAACAAATTACCCTTTTTTGATTGACGTGTTCCTAATGAGTGTTTTGAAGAAAGACTTGTGAAAAAGTTTTCAAAATATTGTGGAACTAGGCCATTGATACATTCATAAACAAAAGAAGCAATTTCAAGATTATTTATGTCATCAAGTTTGAGCAATTCCAGCTGATGAAAAAGTGGGGAACTGGGTGTCCTTATATCATTAAAAGTCATACACTTGATAATCTTTTTTTGCAAGATGAATACTTTTTCCAAATAAGTAGGATAGGTTAAACCCCAAACTTGAATTCCATATGAGATGAATGGGAAAAAGATTCCATGATACAACATTTTTAATGTTTCCAGAGGAGCATAATGTCTTATTTTACAAAAAAGTCCAACAGTCCTTGACAGTTTCTTTGTGAGTTCTGTGATGTGTGGTTTCCAACTTAATGACGAGTCAAGAAGGACTCCAAGAAATTTTACACAGGTTTCTTGAGATACTTTTTTTCCGCCAAATTTAATAGTGATTTGGTCGTTATACAAGTTTTTGGGAGAATGAAAAATGACAAAATTTGTTTTATCGATATTTAGGGCCAATCGATTAGCTTCAAGCCACTTACGAACCTTATTTAGTTCCTTGTTAACAGTCTTTTGGATATCAGAAATATTGGATGATTCATAGTAAATGTTGGTATCATCCGCAAATAGAAAGAAGGTGAGTTTTTCTGACACCTTTGCTAAGTCATTTATGTATAGTAGAAATAAGAGAGGTCCAAGTACCGAGCCCTGAGGAACACCACACTTAATTTGTAAAGTTTCAGAAATATTACCACAGACTGAGACATACTGTTTTCTATCAGTGAGATATGATTTAAACCACTGTAACGGAACACCTCTAATTCCATAATGCTCTAACTTTTTTAACAGTATAGTGTGATTTACAGTATCAAAAGCTTTCTTAAGATCAATGAAGACACCACATGCAAGGTTCCCATTGTCAATAGTTTGTTTGATTTTTTCTGTAAGGCTGATTAGAGCATGGGCAGTTGAATGTTTTTTCCGAAAACCAAATTGCAAATTATGCAGTACATTATTAGTTTCTAAAAAGTCATTTAATCTTTTGTGCATCAATTTACCAAAAATTTTACTAAAGATTGACAGCAAAGATATTGGTCTATAATTAGAAGGATTATCAGTAGACCCCTTTTTATGGAGAGCAATTACTCTGCCAACTTTTAATTTTTCTGGGTAATTACCGGTAGAAAAAGAATCATTTACTATTAGTGAAAAGGATTCTGATATCTCACATGCTAATGTCTTTAAGAGCCTTACAGGTATACTATATGGTCCAACAGATTTTTTATTGCTGAATGATAGAATAATAGACTCAATTTCTTTTGGGTCTGCTGGGCTCAGAAAAAATGAATTTTGTACACAATGATTGAGGTAGTCCATAGGAGACTTGTTTGTTCTGGGTATGTCTTTATCGACCTGTTCTGGAACACTTACGAAATATTTATTTAAACTTGATGCTATTTCTTTTGGGTCAGTTATCTTATTACCATCAACAACTAATTGTGAGATCCCGGATAAGGCAGTTTTCTTTATATTGATAATTGAACGTATACCAGACCATAACATCTTCATATTACCTGAATGCTCAGAGAAAAATTGATGATAATATCTTTTTTTACTAGCTTTAATTTCATTGGCTATTCTATTCCTAAACCTTTTGTATAGATACTCATTTTCTATAGTGCGTCTTCGTATCATTCTTCTTTTGAGTTTATTACGATATTTTATTAGTCTGATAATTTCAGAATTTATCCAAGGCTTAGATTGTAATTTAATCTCCCTACGTGTCATTTTCTTAGATGGAACATGCTTCTCTACTAAATTGGATAGTTTTTCGTAATATGCACCAAACTTGTCATCCACCGAGACATCATCATCATTTAAAATTGTCAAATCAAGTTCTGAGTAGTCATTTACAAACTGATTTTCATCGAAATTTGAAAAATCGTGCTTTGAAAGAGAGCAAGACTTATAATCTGGGCAGGCTCTATCAACAATCAAAAACTGTGGAAAATGGTCACTTATATCACAGAGAATATTTCCACTTTTTGTATCAAACTCTGTAGTATTAGAAAATATATTATCAATAACAGTAGAGGAGTGATCTGTTACTCTAGTTGGATGCAAAATGTAAGGAAGTAGATAGTGGGAAACCATAGTATTAATAAAATCATTGGTGTCAGAATGGTTTTCATAATTCAGCAAATTAAGATTAAAGTCGCCCATGAGAAAGATCTGTTTATTTTCCTTACCTAGATTCTGGAGCAAGTTATCCAAAAAATTAACAAACTCTTGTGCATCAGTATTTGGGTGTCTATAGACACAGCAACAGATAATGTTTTTGCTTTTAGAGTTGAGAATTTCTACACCGACCATTTCAAATTCATCTTTACAGACAGATAGATCCTCTCTAGGTTTATGATTTAATAAACTCTTGACATAAAGTGCAGCCCCACCACATGAACTTTTAGTAGGGGTTGAATACATGGTATAGCCAGAAATATCAACATTTGTAAGAAAGCCATGATTCGTCTGTTCTTTACTTTCAGATATACCAATTACATCTAACGATATGCCAAAACTACTAAGGAGAAGCAACAACTCATCGTGGTGTGAGGATAAACTTCTAATATTTAAGTGGAATAATGAGAAAGAGTCTGTGCATTGCATTTTTGATAGATCGGATATTTCAAAATATCTTGAATCGATTGTATGGGCAAGGTTTTCGTCCACATCAAAATCAGACATATTAGGCATCTTATTTAGCTTAGAGCGAACATCGTACGATGGGAGCAAAGAAAGTTGGCTGGGAAGATCTATACCATATAAATCAAGTAACTCAGAGCTTGATAGGTACCCATAAGGGAAGTTATCAGCATTATTCTGAATTGCACATAATATACAATGAAAAGGGATGTCATCATCCTCTTCAGACAACATGTCAAATTCAGCTTTAGATGTGCCATTACATATTCTATGTACCCAATTATTGCACTGTGTACAGTAAATAGATTGCTGGTTTACATTGCAATTTTTTTCACATACGATGCAAGGAAATTTGTGCTTTTTGTTAGCTTTCCTAGCTTTCTGTTCAGAGTTGATTTTTGTCATTGCATTCTTTATAATATCAGCAAGGGCAATCTCATTTTTGTTCCCTGAAATTATTTCATTTGGTTCATGCTCACTATTGCAGATGTTGGAATTCATGCGATCATTATTAGTCATTGTCATTTGTGATTGGATAGATTAAAATTAATATAAATAAAAAGGTGTAAACAAAATGGACCATGCACTAAAGAAAGCCTATAAACTAGTAATGAAGCCAGAAACTGAATGAAGAACACAAAATAGTAATGTTGTTGGGTAAACCCAAAGTTACGATAATAATTACAGTTATTAATCTTGAGCAGCAGCATGAGCATCATGTCTAGCATTTAAAAATACTTCATTATCAGAATCTTGTCTCCTAGGCCTATCTGGGGGTTTGTCCTTCACTACAATTTTGTCCATTACAAGATAAGCGATCTTACCCATTTTCCTCTGCTTGATGAGTTCAGGAATTTTCTCTGCACGGCGATCGAGTGTTCTCTTGGCAAAATCTGGAACAAGTTTGACACCATTGAGCTTCTTCTGTCTTGCAGCTCGAAGCACATTTTCTTTCTGTTTCCAAAAAGTGAACTTCGCGACAATAGGCCTGGTGAACTTAGGCCCTTCATCGTCACCACCCGTGCCATCATGGCTGCCAAGAGGGCGTGGCTTTCCCACTCTGTGAGCTCTCTCGATATGAATATCTTCCTTCAGCTGGAGTTGATTTTGAATGACATTTTTCACAATGTTCTCGGTTTCTTCCCATGATGTCTCTTTTTCCTTGTCTTCCGGTAGTCCAAGGATCTTGATATTATTTCTTCGGGACTGATTTTCAATGTACTCCATTTGGTCCTCGACATAACCCAGGAATCCTTCTTGGTCATCAGCTTTGATTTTCACTTGGTCTACTTTACTTTCCAGGGTCGCAACTTTAACTTCTGTGTCTTTCACGTCTTTTTGTGAAAATTCTAGGCTTCTTTTTAGTTCATCAACGTCCTTCTTTACATCTTTGACGCTGTCTTTTAGGTCTGACACGAGTAGCTGGAAGGCCCGCTGTTGAGTGGCGAGCAGTTCTTTTACCACCTCAAGAGTGACGAAGTTTTTATTTGACATTTCGGTTTTGCGATTCTAAAGTTAACTGAATTTATAAAATGAAACTGAGTTTTATTAAAAATAACATAGAAATTAACAATACAGTGAAGTTTTTCAAACATTCACCTGTTGTTTGTGCTTTTAGTATACTCCATGTTGAAAATTGGAGGAGCACTCATTTCCACGTCCGTTCACCACAACGATTCGCAAAGAATGGGGATTCATAAGGTAACGTAGGGAGGGAATTTGTCTTGTCAAAAGGGGAATATACAAGCTAGGCTGCTTGAATTTTTAGGGTAAGGGATTATATTGGAGCGACCTTTTTACTTGAATTTCAATGCCCTAAAGAAAAATGGGTCGGACATAGTAAAGCAAGTACAGCTTCAGCCCTCAAGTCAGAATTCCTCTTGAACCCTTGTGTTCCTTTTTT
>JAAEPP010000765.1 GCA_024232495.1 Flavobacteriaceae bacterium | reverse complement strand
TATTTCCTATAACATAAGTGTCAAATAAAAAGTGCTGATGTCAGCATAAAATTCTGGGAAAAAGTTGCACATGCGCAGTAACATTTTGCTATTTTTATGTTTGATTTGCACAAAATGTAGTTCATCGAAAAGAGCATAAAAACTTTGCATTTTCCTTGTCTTATGTAACTTTTATAAGGACGCGTTTGAATTTTGATGTTTACTGTTTTTCAAAATGACCGGTGTTGACCCCCTGGAACGTATTCAATTTTTTCAAAATATCACTTTTTAATTATTAGGAAGAAAAAAACTAAAAGTCAGAAAGTTTGAAAGTCGCAGATGCCATTGATAAAAATACACAGCAGAAAAACTGCTAGGGGGGGGCTGATTCAGCCCCCCCCCTAGGCTTGATAGGGTTAAACCTTGCGAAAATAACAACTAGAGAAGAAGTCGCTATGCTGCAAAGGACGGCCAGACAAGTGCACTTTAGTCAACATGCGGTGAAGTGTAAAAATGTTGAAGTGCACGCTTTTTTCAAGTGTCACAGAATACATCATTACGTTTTTCTTGAAAAAAGCTTTTGAATAATATATAGTTTTTAACACAATATCCATATTTGCTTGTGTAAGTAAAATTTAAGATCTACGACCTCATCCAATTTTTAGGGTTTCTTATCCATAAAAAGATTTACTTTTTCATTCTAAATTTATTTTCTACCTTTTGAATGTGAATTTACTGGAAAAGCTCATGTTCTCCATCTAAATTGTGACTTTCTCTTAATTTTCCTCATAGCAAATTTTGCAGCCTCGAAAATAAATGAAACATTTGATAGAAATGTGACAAGATATAGTAAAATGTCAACTAAATTTATAAAGATGGATACTGGAAAACAGAGCTTGATAAGAGCAGT
>JAAEPP010000764.1 GCA_024232495.1 Flavobacteriaceae bacterium | reverse complement strand
GTATATTGTTTCATTACACTGATAATTAGAACTTAAAGATAATGAATACTATAATAATATGCAAGAAAATGGACGCAAAAAGTGTACGTTTCTTTAAAAAAAATGGACGTATATAAAAACCAAAATTAGACGTTTTAAGACGTTTTGAGCGTCCTTTTAAGCGTCCATATAAAACGGACGGATTAAAGCTCTTAAAGTGGACGTATGGTGTCTGTATTAAGTGTATAAAAAAACCCCTTAACTAATTTGGCGTGTTAAAGGGTTTAGGGAGTTTTCGGTAATGAAAACGAATGTCTTGATTCTTATTCAAAGATACTCTAAAATGTATCTGGTATGCTTAATATTTGGTTAAAAATTTATTTATTAGTTATACTATGTAGAAAATATCTCCTTAACCCTTGTCAATCCTCAAAAAAACGGTATCATACTCAACCGAACTCATTGGGCTGACACGATATTGACTTTCTTTTTGATACCAATTTTCTCAATGTTTACGTTGGTTTAACGATTATACTATAATTTAGGCGACATCTTCGTCTGGAATACACCAATCTTCGATAAATCCAGACTCTTTAATCTCTTGTAATATATCTTTAGCACTTGCCGTGTCCTCAACAAACCAACCTCTTATATTTTCATATTTAGAATAGTGGAATGTTTTTAAATAGTCTAAATCCTGTTCGTTGTTTATTAGAATAATACTATCGTGTCTCTCAATACAACCCTCATTTAAATCGTGATTGATTGTTGCCTTAAGCTCTTTGATTATATTTTT
>JAAEPP010000763.1 GCA_024232495.1 Flavobacteriaceae bacterium | reverse complement strand
TCAAAATATATAATTTAGTTGGTGAGTTGGTCTTTTCTGAGGACAATTTGGACCCAAATACCCAAATTTCATTAAAGCAACCATCAGGAATATATATGGTAGTTGTTAAGTCCATGAATTCAATTTCGACATCAAAGTTGATTATAAAATAATAATGGGTAAGAAATCTAAAAAAATAGTACTAGTTTTTAGCTTACTGATGTGTTGGTTTACGATGAACTCACAAACACAAGAGGACTCTCTAGTAAGCATCTGGGTCAATACTACTATTACAGACTCACTGCGGTTTAAAGCAATTAAAGACTATTATTATAAAAACACGTATGCCAAACCAGATTCTGTCATCACGCTCACTAAATATCATTACCAACTAGGTAAAGAAAAAGGAGTCGTTAAAGAAATGGCTAGCGCTTTAAATGAAAGGTCTTATGCGTACTATATTAAAGGTGATCTTAACGCGTCCATTGAAGCGCTAAAACAGTCAATTAGTTTATTTGAAAAGATTAACGATACTAAAAACCTAGTAGTTATCCAGTCTAATTTAGGAAGTATTTATAAAGAGCAAAAAGATTATTTAAAGGCTTTTAACTCATTTAATACCTCCCTAAAAATTATAAGAGAATTAAAATTAAAAACATCTGAGGCACGTATTCTTGCAGAAATTGGGGATATCTACAGTATTCTAGATGAACTGGATTTAGCCATGGAGTATTTTGATGAATCGCTAACTATTTGTGTGGCCAGAAAAATCTCTAAACAAAATCAAATTGGAAGTATCTTTTTAAAAAAAGCAAAAATATATTACAAAAAGAAACAATACAATCTGACTAAAGAGTATTCAAAGAAAGCGATCAACGAATTTAAAGACACTAGTAATAAATTTGATTTATCTGAATGTTATATACTACTTGCCAAAGTAAATAAAAAATTGTCACAAAAAATACAAGCACTGGAGTATACCAACAAAGCCTTGGCAATTAATTATGAAATTGATAATAATTCAAAAATTATTGAGTCGCAAATTTTAAAATCATATTTACTATTAGATACAAAACCCAACCTGGCAAAAAATCTAGCTAAAGAAAGTTTACAACTCCTTAAACCAGAAACTAGTAACCAAACAAAGGCAGACTTGCATAAACTACTATATGAGTGTTACAAAAGAAGTAATCAAACAAATAGGGCTTTGTCTATGTTTGAAAAGCACTCTGTTTTTAAGGACAGTTTTCAATTAGAAAAAAATAAAATATTAATTATTAAAGAAACCATTAAGAGTCAATATGAACAAAAACTTAAAGAGAAAGAGGCAATAAACGAAAAAGAAAATGCTATTCTAAAACTCACCTATACTTATAGAATATATTTTGTTCTATCACTTACCATATTGCTAATCATCCTATTTGCATATGTTTTCAGGATGAAAAATAAAAAAACTAGAGTAGAGTTGGACTCCTTGTTAGCTGAAATTGATACTTTAAAAAGAAAAGAAAAATTAAATCTACTGGTTGACGCAAGTAATTTTGAACTTAACAAAGAAAAAATTCAGACAGGTATTAACAGAAAACTCAATAAAACAGATTGGAGTGTGTTAAATGTTTTATTACAAAACCCAGAAGCAAGCAACAAAGAAATTTCTGAAAAAGTGTTTTTAAGCATTGACGGTATCGGTTCTTCACTAAGAAGAATGTATCAGTTTTTTGATCTCAAACAAACCAAATACAAAAAAGTTTTACTCATAAAAAAAGCAATAGAAATTTCAAATAATAACCTATAATCCTCTGGAAAAAGTCGTTAAAGTATTATATTCACTTACATACGTGAACATTTTTTGCTACGATTAGTGGATATTTGTCAAAACTTAAACAACAAAAATTATGAAAAAGTCAATTATTACTATGTTATTGTTTGCTATGACAATAACCATTAATGCTCAAACAGAAATACCATGCGAGCAAAAAACGTGGTCAGTTAACATTGGTTCTATACCCGAT
>JAAEPP010000762.1 GCA_024232495.1 Flavobacteriaceae bacterium | reverse complement strand
TCATTTGCGAATCAGAGTCCCCAAATATCACGGTAAAACTAGATAGGAACATATTTTTGGAAAAATTTGACAGCGACATGAACGAAGAGAAGAAATATTAAGCTTTGCTTCACGCTTGATTGGTTTCTTGCTTCCATGCCAACTGTTGACCTCGTAATGGTGTATTAAAGGGAGATCGGTGCTCATGCTTTGGGGGAATAGGGGGCTTTTTGAAGCAAAATTTAGGGACATTTTCCCAGATAAATTGGTTGCTAGGTGGTTGCTAAGCTAAATATTTCGATACCTCTTCCTCTAAATTGCCGTTTTTCACAAAATACGCGAAGAGTTACCCTCCAAAACCAAAATTAAAATATTTTCTATGCTTTTATCTAACAGATTTCGGGCACAAAAAAAAACACCTAGAATATTGATCTAATAGGAGTTTACTACCTTAAAGAAATTAATTGAGAAAACCGAGAATGTAATTAAGCGCATGAGATGGAAAGCCTTCTTCTTCGAAAGACAGAACAAAAACGACCAACCCAACAGC
>JAAEPP010000761.1 GCA_024232495.1 Flavobacteriaceae bacterium | reverse complement strand
TCCCAGTGATTTTCAAGGAATTTTCATTAAGAGGATAGTTTTTTTCAGTAATGTGTACGAGATTTTCATGGAGTGATTTGCGCTTCCTGCGAAATAGTCGTGAGAGAGGCAGAGGAAATATTCAAATTCATAAAGTAAATTTCGCACGCATTTCAAGAAATCCGAATTACAAAGCGAAATATTCGGTTCATCATTTTAACGGGTAACTACAATGTCATGGTTGAAAACTTTCCTACATAATATCGTGTTTTTGGTCCTAAAGTTTAAAGACAGTTTTTGTTTATAAACCAAGACCACCAGCATTTCAAAACATTATCCAAACTTTGGATAATATTTCATTTTACATAGCTACCCATAGCGTATAGAGAGAAGAGTCAGTATCTGGAAAAACTCACCATAAGATTTGGAAGAGGGTTATGCATGCTATTTTTGAGCATTTCATCTGTTTAGCAACGAAAGCATACCTAACAATGGCAAATAGCGGGAAGCAGCAAAATTGGCGCGGAAAATTCTCCATGTGAGAACCAAACAACAGCTCCAAAACTCCACTCAAAATCAATTGTTACAAGTGTAAAGCTTGATTCATTCGTCCATGATTCAGTAACAAGATTTCTTTCTAAACAATATTATCAAGGTTATATTATTAAAGAATACTTGGCCTGCGATGCATTGCTCATGTCCAATGGAAAGAACGTTCATGATTTGGGTCTGAGGCGCCTCGCTATCACATACACTCTCTTTTTTATAAGAAAGCGTTTAAGAAACCGTAGAGCCAGATTTTAAAAGAAATTGCAGTAGGAGATTTTGTGCAAATCAAATTAAAGAAGATGAAAAATGCACTTTTAGAAAAGTCCGAGATTATATCTTGTAAAGAAAAAATAAAAGGAAACAGTAAGAAAAATGATGTTCGTACGTCCAACGCATGCATATGAAAATAAGCAAGAAAGGTAAGGTTTATAACTGAGGATTCTGAGGTGAAGTCATTGCATTTCCAGATATGATGC
>JAAEPP010000760.1 GCA_024232495.1 Flavobacteriaceae bacterium | reverse complement strand
TTTGAAAATAGTTTATCGTTGTAAATATGGTTCCATCTTAAGTTTCCCGAAAGGTTTCCGTATCCGTTACTAAATCCCCCTTCAAAATTAAAATTATCTCTTCCCAAATAACCCGATAAAAACAATTTATTATATTCGTCTATGTTGTAGTTTGACTTTAAGTTGAGATCATAAAAGTTAGCACTGTTTTTTTCACCTGCTGCTTTTAATATTAAATGAGCATAAGAACCTCTACTAGCAACTAAAAAAGACCCTTTTTCATTAAACAAAGGCCCTTCTGCAGCCAATCTACTCGAGATAGTTCCAAGACCGCCAGTTAAATGAAATTCCTGATTATTCCCATCTTTTTGCCTTACATCCAATACCGAAGAAACTCTACCACCAAATTTTGCAGGGATTCCACCTTTGTAGAGTTTGATGTCTTTTATGGCATCGGCATTAAAAACAGAGAAAAACCCTAGCAAGTGAGAAGTATTGTATATAATTGCTTCATCTAATAATACTAAGTTTTGATCTACTGATCCACCTCGGACATTAAATCCTCCCGATCCTTCACCATTGTTAGTGACTCCTGGTAAAAGTTGAATGGATTTAATAATATCAATTTCACCTAAGACTACCGGTATTTTTTTAATGGTACTTATCTTAACTTTGGTAACACTCATCTGAGGATCTCGAATACTTAACTTTTCCGATTCGTCTGCATTAATGATGACCTCGTCTAATTGTGTAGAAGACTCTTCTAGTTTAAAATTTAATTTTTGATTTTGATCAAGCAATATTTCTTGGTTGATGTCTTTAAAACCAATATAAGAAACCACTAGCGTATACGTACCTTTAGGGGCTGATATCGAATAAAAACCATATTCGTTTGTCATACCTCCAATCGAAGTGCCTTTTAGATAAACAGAAGCTCCAAATGCAGTTTCTCCATTGGTAGCTTCTTCTACAATTCCACTGATCGTCATTGATTCCTGAGCAGTTACAACTGAAGTCACTAACAGTAGTAATAGTATAAATTTTTTCATTAAATGGTTTCATTTTAATCAGGGTGCAATAACGGACTTAATACCATAATTTTATCTTAATATTTATTTAAAATTTTAATAAAAAAAATAATAATTTTGTCTTTTATTTTAAGTGATGATATACAGAAAAATTTTTGATACGGTACATAACTTAAATATCAATTCTGTTTCAGAAGACAGGAAGATATTGTTAGATCCGTTAATTATATTTATCCAAAATAAAAAAGATTTACACGAAGCGATACAATTAAATTTTATTTGTACTCACAACTCTAGAAGAAGTCATTTAGCTCAGATTTGGGCTCAAACTTGTGCCACATTTTTTAATGTGCCTAAGGTGGTTTGCTTTTCTGGAGGAACAGAAGCAACAAAATTATATCAAACTGTTAAGGATACTCTTGAAGATCAAGGTTTTATTTTTAAATTTGAAAAAGAAGAGTCAAATAAAAAATATGAAGTTTTCTTTTCAAATACAGAAAAATCAATAAATACTTTTTCTAAAGTTTACGATCATAAAGTGAATCCAGTATCTAATTTTGCTGCAGTCATGACTTGTTCCCATGCAGATGAAAATTGTCCTTTTATACCAGGGACTGAAATGAGAATTCCTGTGATGTATGAAGATCCTAAACTTTTTGATCATACCGTTTTGGAAAAAGAAAAGTATAGGGAAAGAAGTTTGCAGATTGCTGCCGAAATGAAATATGTTTTTTCAAAAATTAAATTAAATGAAAAAGAAGCTTAATTTTTTAGATAGTAATTTAACCTTATGGATTTTTACTGCTATGGCTTTAGGAGTTGGTATCGGTTACTTTATACCGTCATTTCCGGGTTTTTTAGATCAATTTAATAGTGGAACTACTAATATTCCTATAGCAGTTGGTTTAATTTTAATGATGTATCCTCCTTTAGCAAAAGTAAATTATACCTTATTGCCTAAAGTTTTTAAAAATATGAAAGTACTCTCTATTTCACTGTTTTTGAATTGGGTCATTGGTCCACTCTTAATGTTTTTTTTAGCGATACTATTTTTAAAAGACTATCCTGAATATATGGTAGGTTTAATACTTATCGGATTGGCTCGATGTATTGCTATGGTATTAGTTTGGAATGACTTAGCAGAGGGGAGTACAGAATATGGAGCAGGATTGGTTGCTTTAAATAGTATATTTCAAGTATTTGTCTATAGTTTCTATGCTTGGTTATTTATAACAGTATTACCTCCATATTTTGGTTTTAGTGGTGCTGTCATAGATATTTCGATTGGTGTAATTGCAGAAAGTGTAACTATTTATTTAGGAATTCCATTTTTGTTAGGTTTGTTAAGTAGATTGGTTCTTGTTAAGATGAAAGGAGAAAAGTGGTATGCCGAAATATTTATACCAGCCATTTCTCCGATGACCCTAGTAGCTCTATTATTTACTATTGTTATCATGTTTTCATTAAAAGGGGAGTTGATTGTTAAAATACCGATGGACGTTTTAATAATAGCTATTCCTTTATTAATTTATTTTGTGATTATGTTTTTTATTAGTTTTTTCACTAGTAAGTCACTTGGGGCTAGTTATGACAAAAATGCAGCGATATCATTTACAGCAGCAGGTAATAATTTTGAACTGGCCATTGCCGTTTCTATCGCTATATTTGGATTGAATTCCGGACAGGCATTTACTGGAGTTATTGGTCCTTTGGTTGAGGTTCCAGCTTTAATATTATTGGTAAAAGTTGCCTTTTGGTTAAAGAAAAAATATTATTAAAGATCAATAATTGGTATTGGTTTTTTTTGATCATTGATGGCTACAAATGTGAAAGATCCATTTACAACTTTGTCGCGCTTTGTACTGTACATCTCTTCCATAAATATGTCTACATTAACCACACAACTAGTTTTTCCGACCGATTTAATAGATGCTACCAATTCAACAATAGTACCCTCAGGAATTGATTTAGCAAAATCTATTTTATCTGAGGAAACGGTCACCACTTTTTTGCGACTAAACCTAGTAGCACAAATAAAAGATACCTCATCCATAAGTTGTAATGCAGTTCCTCCAAATAAAGTACCATAATGATTGGTGGTATTTGGAAATACCGCTTTAAAAAGTCGTGTTTCACTGTTTTTTATTAGGGTATGTATATTTTTCATAGTTGTATTTGATGTATTGATAGTAAAAAGAAAAACACTTAATAAACAATGTTTATTTTTGCTAAAACAAATGTAATCAATTATGAGTTTTGATATATTAAAACAATTAGAATGGCGATACGCCACCAAAAAATTCGATGCCACAAAAAAAGTATCACAAAAAAAAATAAACATTCTCAAAGAAGCTTTCAACTTAACGGCTACCTCGTATGGGTTACAACCCTTAAAATTAGTAGTTATTAGTAATCCTACTACAATTAAAGATTTAGTTCCTTTATCTTTCAATCAAGAGCAAGTGGGAAATGCGTCGCATATTTTTGTGATTTGTATTGAAAACACAATTGATGCTAATTTTATTCAAAATTATTTTGATTTAGTAAATAAAACAAGAAATACCTCTCGTGATATTTTAAAATCATTTGAAGATTATTTAATTGATGATTTTTCAAAAAAAACAGACGAAGAGATAAAAATATGGGCTTCTAAGCAAGCTTATTTAACACTGGGAAATTTACTTACAGTCTGTGCTGTAGAGAAGGTAGATGCATGTCCTATTGAAGGATTTCTACCTGATAAATATGACGCATTTTTAAACTTAACAAATAAAGGTTTGAAGTCTGTTTTAGTAATGGCTGTTGGTCATCGTTCAGACGATGATACTTTTTCGAAGTTAAAGAAAGTAAGAAGAGGTGTTGAAGAAATTGTTATAGACCTAGAATAATATTAATTAGGATTATATTTTTTTCATATGCAACTATTATCTTTGTACTCAACTTAATATTAAAAATAAAATACTATGCCTGGATTTGAAATGTTTGGCGACGAAGAGCGCAAAAATGTAAACGACGTTCTTGAAAGTGGAATTTTAATGCGTTATGGTTTTGATGGTATGAGAAATAACCATTGGAAAGCCAAAGAATTTGAAACCGAATTTGCAAATAAAATGGGAGTGGACTACTGTCAGTTAGTTTCAAGTGGAACTGCTGCATTAACTGTTGCCCTTGCATCAGCAGGTATTGGCGCAGGCGACGAAGTAATCATGCCTTCTTTTACTTTTGTAGCGAGTTTTGAGTCTATTTTGGCTTCTGGAGCAGTTCCTGTTTTAGTAGATATTGATAGTACTTTAACTTTAGATCCTGTTTCGGTTGAAAAGGCTATTACCTCAAAAACAAAATGCATCATGCCGGTTCACATGTGTGGCTCTATGGCTAATCTTGATGCCTTGAGAGCATTGTGTGATCAATACAATTTATTATTATTAGAAGATGCCTGCCAAGCCATAGGAGGAACCTATAAGGGTAAATCACTCGGAAGTATTGGAGATTTAGGATGTTTTTCATTTGACTTTGTAAAAATGATTACTTGTGGTGAAGGGGGAGCTGTTATTACTAATAATGAGCAGTATTATATAAATGCAGATCAATACCAAGATCATGGTCATGACCACGTTGGAAAAGATCGTGGTGCTGAAACACATCCTGTCTTAGGTTATAATTACCGGATATCCGAGTTGCATGCTGCGGTAGGCTTAGGACAATTGACAAAGTTTGATACTATTTTATCAATTCAAAAAAGAAATTATACTATTGTTAGAAATGCATTGTCTAGTATTGAAGGAATTACCTTCAGGACGGTGCCTGAAGGTGGAGAGGAGAATTACTCTTTTGTGAATTTCTTTTTACCAAATGAGGAGTTAACTAAAAAAGCTCACAAAAGTCTTTCGGATCACGGCGTTGATGCTAATTTTTATTGGTATACTAATAATTGGCACTATATTAATGGATGGGAACATCTACGAAATGTTAAATCTTTAGGAGCTTTGACTGGTTCCGTTAGGCATCAACTAGAGAGATTAAATAATACTGATTTTTCGAAAAGTGATGCTATTATGAGTAGAACAATATCGTCGCTAGTAAAAGTTGGATGGTCCGAAGAGGAAGTGACCCTTAGAGCTGAAAAAATGAGAGCTGCAATAGTTGCGATATTTTAAAAATATGGTTTAACAAAAAAAGCCCACTAAAAGTGGGCTTTTTTTGTTAAACCATATTTAGTAATTTACATATTCGGTAATTTCAAGTCCGTAACCTATCATTCCAACCCTTTTTTTTATATTTTTTGAATTTGATACCAATCGTATTTTTCGAATTCCTAGATCGTGTAAAATTTGCGCACCAATTCCAAAATCTTTTGAATCCATAACGATTCTTGGTGCCTTTGCAACATCATTATCAGACTGAGCTTCCTTAAGGGTGTTCAATCTAGAAAGTAGATTAAGAGATTGACTTTGCTGGTTAATAAAAACAATAGCTCCTTTGCCCTCTTTATTAAATACAGAAAACATATCGTCAATTTTTTTATCAGCATTGTTAGTTAATGTTCCAAGGATATCGTTATTGATTAATGTGGAATTCACTTTTACTAATACAGGCTCTTCATCCTGCCACTGTCCTTTAGTTAATGCTATATGAATTTGATCGTTAGTGGTTTGTTGATAAGCTCTTAACCTAAAACTACCGTATTTTGTATTAATTTTAAAATCTTCTTTTTTGTTTATCAAAGAATCATGTTCCATTCGATAGGCTACTAAATCTTCAATTGATATTAGTTTTAAATCAAATTTTTCAGCGACTTTAATTAATTCTGGCAATCGAGCCATAGTTCCATCCTCGTTGAGAATTTCGACTAGAATTCCCGCTGGTTGTAAACCAGCAAGACGAGCAAGATCAATAGAGGCTTCTGTATGGCCAGTTCTTCTTAAAACGCCACCTTCCTTTGCCCTTAGCGGAAATATATGCCCTGGTCTACCCAAATCATGAACCTTAGTTTTTTTATCTACAAGTGCTTTTATGGTTTTAGACCGATCATGTACAGAGATTCCAGTGGTACATCCTTGACCTATTAAATCTACAGAAACCGTAAATTGTGTGTTGTGTAATACGGTATTGTTTTTCACCATCATGCTCAAGCCTAAATCTTCACAACGTTCTTCAGTTAATGGAGCACAAATTAAACCTCTACCGTGCGTTGCCATGAAATTTATCATTTCTGGTGTCACCATTTCTGCAGCTGCTATAAAATCACCCTCATTTTCTCTGTTTTCATCATCAACAACAATAACTACTTTTCCTTTTTTTATATCTGTGATTGCTTCGGAAATTGTATTGAGTTTTAAGCTAGATTCGTTCTTAGTAGTTGTCATTTTTAATTTTTAGTCTTTGCAAAGATATTGATTCTTAATAATTATTACTTTCTTTCTTTTTTTTAAATAGCTTGGAAAATAGTGCGTTAATTCCGTCAAAACTTAGAATGCCTTGATCTGTTGTTGCTCTGTAGGTTAGCCATATTCCAAGAGGAAGCATAATGAGCGTGTTTAGCCAGGAAGCAATTACAGGATGTAATGTGCCATCTTCAGCACTATTTTTTGCAAAAATCCCAATAAAATGATAGGTCAAAAATAATACGATAGCGATTACCATTGGTAAACCCATTCCACCTTTCCTGATGATAGCTCCGAGGGGAGCGCCCACAAAAAATAGTATGATACAGGTGGCAGCTAAAGCAAATTTTTCATTAAGAGCTATTTCGTATTTATTTAATTGCTTTTCTTTTTTGGTGTATTCTTTATTTTTCGAATTTACAGCTTGTAAAGAGCTTTTTACATTGTTTAGTGCCATTTTTACAATCTCTTTTTGATGTTTAGCAGTAAATATGTTTAAAAGTGTATCATTTGGTTTAAAAGCAAGGGTGTCATTTATGGAAGAAATACTTCCTTTCGTTTTTTTGTTTCGGGTGAATTTTGTCATACCAGTTCTAAAATACATACTATTTGAAAATGCTTTTATTATCTTGGTATATCGTTGCGATTGAGAGTCAATTTCTGCTCTTAATTCCTTAACATTATACATGTTTTGATTATTAAGCTTATTTTCTTTATCGATATCTTTATTATTGAACTCAGTTAAATCGATATTAATTACGTATTCTTCAAATGAACTTCGAACAAATTCTTGACGAACCTTTCTCATTGGATCTTTGGTGTAAATTTCATTATAATAGTTTCCATTATTTAAAACTAAGGAAAGAGTATTACTGCCTTCTTCAGAGGTTAATTCTCCGTTGTCAGCTATAATAACAGTATGATTTCCGCTAATACGATTAGCTTCTTTTTTATGAATTACTACCTCCTCTAAAAAACGATCATTCTCTCCACTTTTCTCTTTTACCTTTATATTAAAATCGTTTCCAATTTGACTAAACTGACCTTCTGCAATTGCCATTGCTGGTTTAAACTGTTGGATATTCCTTCTCAAATTTAACCATCTATATTCGGAATAAGGGATAACATTATTGGCAAAGAAAAAAACGGACACACTCAAAAGAACAATAAAAAAAGTTAGACTTTTCATGGCTCGCTGTAAAGAAATCCCTGAAGATTTCATGGCTGCAAATTCATAGTTCTCAGAAAAATTTCCAAAGACCATTAACGAGGTAACTAGTATGGTAAGTGGTAATACAAGAGGTATGAGTCTTGGAGACACATACCACAAAAATTTAAAAACAATTAATAAGTCCAATCCTCTTCCAGCTAATTCCGAAATATATAACCAAATACTTTGAAGAATAAAAATAAACATCAAAATAATAAAGACGCTAAAAAACGTCTTCAAATATGCAGATAAAATATAGCGGTCTAATGTTTTCATTTACAATTATTCCAATTTGTTTATGTAATATCCTTGGTTGATATATTTTTCTTTGTCAAATATGAATAAATTCTGAGAAATAGGTTGGTTAGTTTTAAAAGAATTAACAGTTATTGTATAACTCGTTCCTGAAGAATCGATTTGAATTAATTTATAAATATGTTTTGTTTGCATATCTATTCCTAATAAAATATTTTTTATTTCTGTAGTAGAGTCAATAGGACTTAATTTTATGAATTGAATTTTTCTACCTCGAATATTCTGTTGTATATCCATTTTATAATTATAGCCATTTTCATAAAATGTAAGCATCTCTGAGACTGAAATACTTTTATCGTCTTCTTTACTATAATTAGAAATTGTTACTTCTTCATCTTCTGGTACGATTGTATAAATTGTTTTTCCATCAAAAATTCTGGTAACACCTAACATATTGAGAACATAATTATCACCTTTCAATGTGATGTTAGCTCTGGTATCTTGTTTTACATTTTCTCTTGTATTTTCAAGACTGTATTTAAAATCTATCTGAATGTTTTCATAACTTTTAACTTTGTTTGACACCTCGCTAAGTAGTGATTGTATATTTTGAGCCTTTAAGCTACTGATAGTTAAAAAAAGCGAAAAAATTGATACTACAATTTTTGTTTTAAAGTTCTTTGAGTTCATTTTCTAAATGTTGATTTAGTGCTTCTAGATTTAAAATAAGTACTTGTCTTGCTTTACTCCCCTCAAAAGGACCTACGATTCCAGAGGCTTCTAATTGATCGATGATACGCCCAGCTCTGTTGTAACCTAGTTTCAGTTTTCTTTGTAATAATGAAGTACTTCCTTGTTGTGCAATAACAAGAACCTCTGCTGCTTCTCTAAATAATTTATCTCGTTCACTAATATCATTATCAATACTAGTGCCACTTCCTTCTTCACCTACATATTCTGGTAATAAATAAGCATCTGGATATGCTTTTTGTGAGCCAATATAATCTGTTATATCTGCTACTTCCGGAGTATCTACAAACGCGCACTGAAGTCTAATTAAATCGTTACCTTGAGTGTATAGCATGTCTCCACGACCAATCAATTGATCTGCTCCTGAATTATCTAATATAGTTCTAGAATCAATTTTGCTAGTTACTCTAAAGGCGATTCGTGCAGGAAAATTAGCTTTAATAATACCAGTAATTACATTTACGGAAGGTCTCTGAGTAGCAACGATCAAGTGAATTCCAATTGCTCTGGCTAATTGAGCTAAGCGAGCAATAGGAGTTTCTACCTCTTTTCCAGCTGTCATAATTAAATCTGCAAACTCATCAATTACTAAAACTATATAAGGTAAAAAACGATGTCCATCGTTTGGATTTAATTTACGTGTTTTAAATTTAGTATTGTATTCTTTTATGTTACGAACCATTGCCTCCTTTAGTAAGTCATAGCGCGCATCCATTTCAATACACAATGAATTTAGAGTGTTTACAACTTTGGTAGTATCTGTTATGATCGCCTCTTCTGTATCTGGAAGTTTTGCTAAAAAATGTCTTTCTATTTTATTAAATAGGGTAAGTTCAACCTTTTTAGGATCTACCAATACAAACTTTACTTCAGCAGGATGTTTTTTATAAAGTAGAGAAGATAAAATTGCATTTAAACCTACAGATTTTCCTTGTCCAGTTGCACCTGCCATAAGTAAATGGGGCATTTTAGCTAAATCTACCACAAAAGTTTCGTTACTAATTGTTTTTCCAAATGCAATAGGAAGCTCCATTTCAGCATTTTGAAATTTTGGTGAAGCTATAACTGATCGCATTGAAACAATACTAGGATTTTTATTCGGAACTTCAATTCCAATAGTTCCTCTTCCAGGTATCGGAGCGATAATCCTAATCCCCAGTGCAGATAAGGAGAGTGCTATATCATCTTCCAGATTTTTAATTTTTGAAATTCTGATTCCAGCTTCTGGAACGATTTCGTATAAAGTCACTGTTGGACCAACGGTAGCTTTGATACTTGCAATACCTATTTTATAATTATTTAGGGTGCTTACAATTTTATTTTTATTTTCCTCAAGTTCTTCTTGATTAATAGTAATACCAGAATTAGTTGTATATTCTTTAAGTAATTCAATAGTTGGAAACTTATATTTACTTAGTTCTAACTTTGGATCAAACTCACCAAAATCGCTAACTAGTTTATCGCTCAAGTTTTTTTCAACAATTACTTCCTCAGAGGCTTCTTCAACAATCATAGCCACCTCTTCATCTTTCTCATTAACGATTGATTTTTTCTCGAGAACAGGCGAAGAATTTGTATCAGTAAATTCAGTGTTTAAACTTGGTGATTCTATTTCTTTATTTTGAGTTGATAAAGGTACTTCGTTAACATCTAGGTCTTTATCACTATTTTTTTTAGAATTTGTTGGTGTAAATTTAAAGTCTGATTTTACTTCTTCCTTAGTTTTTTTTATCAAACTAATAAAATGTTCTGGAGTTATTTCTAATCTTACAATAACATAAATTAAAAATAAAAATGACATCAATAGTACAGCTCCAATAAAGCCAAGATAATCTTGTAATAAATCATTAATTTCAAAACCTATAACTCCACTAAATAAGGGGTTTATATTTGGAAAGAATCCAAATAAAATAGAGAACCAAAGGGTTACTAAACTACCCCAAAACCAATATTTAGATAGTTTTGTTTTATTAAAATCAAAAAAGTAAAAAATTCCGGTCAGTATAAGCAAAAAAGCAATAATTAAGGAAGCTATACCAAAACCTTTATAAACAAATAAATCTCCAATGTTAGCTCCAAAAATATTCAACCAATTTTGAGTAATATTTTCTCTATTCGTAAAATTACCAATAATATTATGATCTGCTTTCCAAGAAAAAAAATAGGATATAAACGACAAGAAAAGAGCAATGCCAAGGATAAATAAGAAAGCTCCCCAAATAATTTTTTGTTGTTTGGTTAAAACAAAACTTATTTTCATACTGGTGTTTTTTGAAATTTTTTTAGCTTTTTTCTTATTTGGAATCATTAACTATATGCTTGTATTTTAACAAAAATACAAATATCAGTTGTTTCAAACTAAAATAGTTTTTTGTTTTCTTAAAATTATAATAATCTATGGTATATAAAATCTAATTTTAGGAATATAGATGATCATGGCAACCATAATTGCAGCTATTCCACTAAAAAAAACAGCACCAGCTGCTATATCTTTAATATAACCAATTTTTTTATGATGATTTGGATGAATAAAATCTGCTATCTCTTCAATAGCAGTGTTTAGTGCTTCTGTACCCAAGACCATCCCAATTGCTAATAGTTGAATAAGCCACTCAGTATTTGAAATGTCAAAATAGAATCCTGCACAAGTTACCAGAATACTAACAGCAATTTGTACTTTTATACTCGCCTCTCTTTTAATTAATATTAGTGCGCCTTTGGCGGCAATTCCAATACTTTTTAAACGATTGATGAGGAATGAATCTTTTTTTGACATTTTTTTCAATGAGATTCAAAAATAGAATAAAAAATAATGACCTCCAATCATTTAATGATTAAAGGTCACTGTTTACAATCACAACAAAAAACAAATATTATTGATATCAGTCACATCGGTCACCGTATGCTCCCTCAAGAATACCCTGCCAAACAGTAAAGATTTCATTATCAATTCTTATATCTAAGGGGTAAATAAGTTCTCCACCTATACTTAATTTATAATCCACATGCTCATTACTATTTACAGACCATACCTGCCCATCAACAATCATTTCAATTGGAAAGACATATTCATAACAGAATGTATCCGAAAAACAGGGGTTTATCCATTCAATATTCTCACTACATTCTGGCATATCATTAATTACTATTTTTATAAAATCATTCTCTAAGCCTGATGAAGGAAAATCATTTATAGTAATTGGAAGAGCAGATAATTGAAAATAATCATAGAATACATCATCTCTAAAATAAATTTCAAAAAATTCTTGTCCGTTTGTATTTTCAAAATCAAAATCTAACAAAAGGTTGTAGGTAGATCCATCGTCATTGCATTCGCCAGCAACCACATCTAAAGATGTAATTTCACAATTACTTCCCTGACCATTACAATTAGGTGGCAACCATTCTATTTCTTTACAACAATCTAAATTGTCATTAATACAAACTTTTACAAAATCATAGTTTTCACCACTTGATGGAAAATTGATGATGGTTAATGGTAAAGATGATAATGGAAAATAACCAATCAATTCGTCATTTCTAGCATACAGATCAAAAAACTCTTGTTCTCCAATTTCTTCATATTGAAAGTTAATAGTCATGTTGTAAGTGTTATCACTAGTACAATCACCGGTAATAACTTCTAAATCGTATATAGTACATTCTGTATTATTTTCACAATTCACTAAATCACTCTCTGTAAAACCTTCACAAAAAGCATAACATGAATTCGGAAATGTGATAACAATTAAGGAATCATTAGCTATTATTTCAACACAAACGGGATCGTATTCTTCAGTACAAATACAAGGGTCGTTAAAATAACAATTTGCTATTAAATTTGAAAATTCTTCTTCGTTATTAATGGTTTGTACTATGAGCTCGTTACTTTCAATATCATACAATGTAACGTCAAAAGGGAAAACAACACCGGTAATGTAAAGTTCTTGCGAAGAGTTTATAATAACATTGACAAGTTCTTCTACTGAGTTTACAGTGACGATCACTTCGTTATTATAACTTAAACTTAAAGGATAAATGAATTCAAAACAAAAATCGAATACAAGATTATTAGTTGGATTCATTTCTTCGTTTATAGTACCATCTTCATGATAATAACTTCTCAATTGATTAAGAGCGTTCTGAATTGAGGTACTTTGATGTACTTCTGCTAATTCAATATTACTATCATCGTTCGTACAAGCAATAGATATTACAAGTATTAACAAAAATCCAAAAATAAATTTTACGTACTTTTTCATCAAATAAAAATAATTATAATATTTTGTTTATAATCATGTATATAACATTTTAAATATATTTTACCCTACCAAAAAACATCTTTATTTTTTATATAGATTTGTTTCCTATATTTATGAACTAATCATGATTAAAGATTTAAATGATATTTGTAGCAATATAGTTTTTGAAAAACTATTCCACAAACATGCAAAAGATTTAAGAAGGTTTTTATTTTTTAAAACAAAAGATATTGATTTGGCTGAAGATATTTTACAAGATGCATTTATTAAATTATGGGATAATTGTGCTACCGTTAATTATGAAAAGTCAAAGAGTTTCTTATTTACTGTTGCTAACAATTTGTTTCTTAATATAAAAAAACATGAAAAGGTGGTCTCTCAGCATCAAAAAAATGCTATAAAATCCAGCAATCAGGAATCACCTGAATTTGTAATGTTAGAAAAAGAATTTTTAGAAAAAATTGAAAAAGCAATTTCAGATTTACCTGAAAAACAAAAAGAAGTTTTTTTATTGAGTAGAATTGAAAAAATGAAATATAGAGAAATAGCTGAAATGTTAGGGATTTCTGTAAAAGCTGTCGAAAAAAGAATGCATTTAGCACTACTTGAGATGAAAGAAAAAATAGGGAATGTCTAAAAACAATAATTTTAAGTAGGGTAAAATTATTTAAAGTTGTCTAATTAGTAATTATGAAGGAAAAAGTAAATAATGAAAAATATTTTCTAGCTGAGTGGTTAGATGATAAGCTAACAGACAATGAATTAAAAGAGTTCGTAACATTAGATGATTACCAACAATTACTTAATTTAAGGAAAGGATTGAAAGATTTCGAAATGTTAGAACAACCTCTTGATTCTACTCTAGTAAAAATTAAAAATAGTATAACTCAAAAAAGAAATACTATTTCCAATAAATTTAACTACAAATGGTCCTTATCAATCGCTGCTACTTTAGCAATATTATTTGGTTTGTTTTTTTTGATGTCTACAAATGAAATTAGCCACAAAACAGCTTTTGGGGAGCAAAAAATAATTGAATTACCTGACGGTTCTCAAGTAACAATGAATTCAAAATCTCTAATAGAATTCAATCCTGACTCCTGGGAGTCAAACAGAATTTTAAAATTATCTGGTGAGGCTTATTTCAAAGTAAAAAAAGGCAGTCAATTCACTGTCAATACTGACAATGGAAATGTAATTGTTTTAGGAACAGAGTTTAATGTGAATTCATTAAACCATTATTTTGAAGTTATTTGTTATGAAGGAAAAGTAAAGGTAGAAAAAAACACTAAAGAGTATATTTTGACACCGGGCAAAACCGTGAGAAAATACAATAACAACTTAATTGAAGAATATATCACAAATAAAAATTTTCCTGCTTGGACTAAAGGAGAAAGTTCATTTATCAGTGTTCCTCTCGAATTTGTAATCGCATCTATCGAAAAGCAATATAACTTAGTTGTTCTTGCTGACGATATAGATACAACAAGAGTTTACACTGGTAGCTTTACACATAACAATTTAGACGTAGCTTTAGCCTCAGTCTTTAAAACAATGAATATAAAATACCTGAAAAAGGATAATGGAATAATTAGTCTCGAATAAAATGAATCGTTGAAAAAGAAAAATTTATTTTACTTATTATTTTTTTTGCCCATCATGGTAGCCTTTTCTCAGGAACAGGCTACTTTTTTAGTTAAATTTAAAAACGAAAAAGCATCAGTTGTCTTTAATAGCATTGAAAAGATATATGATGTGAGATTTTCTTATCAAGATTCAATAATAAACAATAAGTTTATTTCTCTCGAAAAAAAGAAAAGAACCTTATCTGAGATCATAGAGGAAATTGAAACTAACAGTACATTCAGTTTTGAAAAAATAAATCAACGTTACATCATTGTTAAAGAAAAAGAAAAAAATCTTAGCGGAGTTCAAATTTTAGATAATATTTTAATAACTGGTTATCTAACTAAAGGGATTCAAAAAAATAAAGACGCTACATTTACTATAAAACCCAAAAAACTTGAAATTTTACCGGGCCTAATCGAGGCAGATATTTTAGAAAGTATTCATTTGTTGCCTGGAGTTGTAAGTCTTAATGAAACTGCTAGTGGCTTTGCTGTTAGGGGTGGTTCATTGGATCAAAATAGAATTATTTGGGATGGTATAAACATGTATCATAAAGGACATTTATTCGGGATGTTATCTGCTTTTAATCCTAATAGTACTTCTGAAGTCGTATTTCATAATAAGGGAACCCATTCAAGATTTGGAGAGCGAGCTTCAAGTGTTATAAATATAGTATCCGGAAATTCTATTGCAAACAGATTTACTGTTGGAATGGGAGTTAACGGGATTAATGCAGATGTCTATTTAGAATCTCCATTAATAAAGGATAAACTAAGTTTGCAAGTAGCATTAAGAAGGAGTTACACTGAATTATTTCAGTCTCCTTCTTTTACAAAAATTGCAAATAAAGTATTTCAAAATACTAAAATAGATAACATCGAAAATACGAACAATAAATTTTACTTTCTTGATTACAATATTAAATTAAATTTCAAATTAAATGAAAATAATAGTTTTTATGCAAGTACTATTTATATTGACAATTTCTTGGATTATTTAGTGCGTGACCAAGATTTAAACGATTCATATAACGATATTTTAGCAATAAATAACGACGGTTTTAGTTTCGGTTGGAATAAAAAGTGGACTCAAAATTTATCACAAAACACACAACTTTTTTTGTCGAGATACAGTCTTGCCTATAACTTTATTAGTTCAAAGGGTATTCAAAGTGATTCAAATTTTGAAAAAAGAAATGAAATTTATGATTCTGGTTTATCTACTGAATTTCAATTGGGTTTTAACAAAAGTAAAAACTTGACATTTGGCTATCAATATGTTTTAAAAGATGTAAGCTATCTATTTAAGGAAACCGCGGACCTTACAATCATTTTGGATCAAGATAAAACGATAGTTAGATCACATTCAATTTATTTCCAATATCTATATAAAAATCCAAAAATATTTGATATTAGTTTAGGTCTAAGAGCAAACTATTATCAAGAGCTTGATGCAATGCGGGTCGAGCCAAGAATTTTACTATTTAAAAACATCTTTAAAAATTTAAAGATTCAATTATCTGGAGAAATAAAAAATCAGATCATAAGTGAAATAGATGAAACAGTTTTAAGTGATTTATCCTTAGAAAACAAATTATGGCGATTAGCTGACGGAGAAACGTTTCCAATAATAAACAGTAAACAGGTTTCTTTTGGTTTCTTATATAAAAATAAAGGTTGGAGTACTGATATAGATACTTACTATAAAAAAATTAAAGGTAAAAATGCATTATCATTAGGTTTTTTAAATCCAGATGATAGTAGATTTCATGAGGGTGAACAAACTGTTTTAGGAGTTGATTTTTACATCAAAAAAGATTTTAAATTTATAAAAACATGGATTAGTTATTCATTTAATGATGTAATTAGTACATATGAGGGTTTAAACGACAATCAATCTTTCACATCTAGTGTAAATATTAGACATTCCTTTACAAGCTCCATAGCTTATAAAGTAAATAAGTTTCAAATTGCTTTGGCTTGGAATTGGAGATCGGGAAAACCTTTCACAAAATCATACGTATCACCCAATGATCAATTTTATTATTTAGGAATAAATACAGAAAAATTACCAAATTATCATCGTTTAGATATTTCTTCAACCTATAGTTTTAATTTTTCTAAAAAAAGTAAATTGAAAGGAAAATTAGGGTTTTCAGTAAGAAATATTTATAATCAAAAAAATCTCATTAGTCGAGAATATGTAGGGAATAATAATTTAGATAGCACCGTGGAAATAATAGATAAATATTCCTTAGAAATTACCCCTAACTTTCTTTTTCGGGTGACTTTTTAAATTAAAGAAATTTTTTAAGTAAAATGGCCATTTTAAAAATGGCCATTACTTATTTGATTTAGGAATCTATTGAGCCTAAAACTCTTTTCATAAAACTATTTAAAGCATCTTTTTGTGATTTACCACTTTTAATCATTTTAGATACTTCAATTGCTCCATAAAAGTTTGATAAAAGTTCACCAATTACATCTAATTCAGTATCCTTAAGAGATGATACTTCAGTTAATGATTCTAGTGTTTCAATAGTTTCTATGATAAAGTCTTCGTCATTTTGTTCAATGAACTGAGTGACATGCTTAATTATTGGTAACTTCATCTACTAGTTCTTTTAATAAATCAAACTTATTTGTTTGAACCTGGTTAATAAATATTCCATTTTTAAAAGTTGCAAATGTTGGTAAATTATCGACTGTAGCCATCTTTCTTGATTCTGGATATTTTTCTGCATCTACCATAAGAAATTCGACTGTTTCATTTTCAGAAGCTAATTTTTTAAATTTAGGCTTCATTATTCTACAATTTCCACACCAACTGGCGCTATATTGTACAATTACAGTTTCATTATTGGAAATAATTTCGTTTAAATTGTCTTTAGTAAGCTCTGTTACCATATTTAATTATTTAATGAGAGGCTAAGTATTCTGCTGTACCTCTTGCATTTGGTGCCATAGCGTCTTTTCCTTCTTCCCAATTAGCAGGACAAACCTCACCTTTTTCTTGAACGTGCGTGTAAGCATCAATTAAACGTAAAAATTCATTTACATTTCTACCAAGTGGCATATGATTAACTCCTTCATGAAAAACTGTGCCCTCTTCGTCTATAAGGTAGGTAGCTCTATAACTTACATTATCACCATCCATTTGTATGGTATCAGTATTTTCATCGTATCGTTCATTAGTGCTATCTAAAATTCCTAGTATACTCGATAAATTTCTGTTCGAATCTGCAACTAAAGGATACGTAATTCCTTCAATACCTCCATTGTCTTTTGCAGTACTTAGCCAAGCAAAATGAACTTCTGCAGTGTCACAAGAAGCTCCGATTACTATGGTATTTCTTTTTTCAAATTCACCCAAAGAAGCTTGAAAGGCGTGAAGTTCCGTCGGGCAAACAAAAGTAAAATCTTTTGGATACCAAAAAAGTAAAACTTTTTTCTTTTTACTGGTAGCTTCTTCTAAAATGTTTAAATTAAAATCGTCGCCCATTTCGTTCATAGCTTTAACTTCTATGTTTGGGAATTTTTTTCCTACTATTGACATAATTTTTTATTTTTTATTTATAAATATGTTACAAAAATACAATAGAACCTTTCTTGAATAGTGAAATTAAATTTTAATTTTTTATTTGCAAATAAGCAATTTCTATGATACTAAAAATTTAAAATAACTAAACCTTATTTGAGACTATTTGGCGTATTTTAATATTCAATGCCGCAAAAAATAAGGTCGTAAAAGGACTCAACCAATTAAAAATTGCATACACGAAGTAGTCGGCAACACTAACCCCTAAAACGTTTGAATGATAGGCACCACATGTGTTCCAAGGAATTAATACTGAAGTAACCGTTCCAGAATCTTCTAAAGTTCTACTTAAATTCTCTGGAGCCAATCCTTTTTCCTTAAAAGCTTTTGAATACATTTTTCCTGGAACAACTATCGCTAAATATTGATCTGATGCGGTGAAATTTAATCCAATACACGTAAACACTGTACTAGCAAATAGTCCAAAAATAGAGTCAAAAAGTTGTAACATATAACTACTTATCTTGGCCAAAGCACCGATAGCATCCATAATTCCTCCGAAGACCATAGCACATAAAATAAGCCAAATGGTCCCCATCATTTTTGCCATACCTCCAGAAGTAAATAAATCTGCTAATATTTCATTATCTGTCACAATGGTAGTTTTAACTGTTATTGCCGTCATCAATCCTTTATATGCTGAGTTGAAATTTAATTCAGTTGCACCCGCTATATTCATAATGATTTGAGGTTGAAAAAATAAAGCAAAAATAGCTGCTAAAATTGTTCCAGCTGTTAGAGCAATTAGAGGTGGTGTTTTTTTGGTTATTAAACCTATCACTATTGCTGGAACTAAAAACAACCATGGATTGATATTAAAAGCTTTGTCAATATCTCTTAGCATTACAAAAGTATCAGCAGCTTCACCATTTACATTTAACGTTAAACCTATAATTACAAAAATGATAAGTGTGATAATAAATGTTGGGATTGTTGTGTAAGCCATATATTTTATATGCGTAAATAAATCTGTTCCAGCCATTGCTGGAGCTAAGTTTGTTGTATCTGACATTGGTGACATTTTATCTCCAAAATATGCACCGGATAACACAGCTCCTGCTGTCATCCCAAGAGGAATTCCAAGAGCTTCTGCGATTCCTATTAAAGCTATTCCAACAGTTGCTGCTGTGGTCCAGGAGCTTCCAGTTGCTACTGAAATAACTGCACAGATAATTAAACATGCTGGTAAAAATATGGTAGGATTTAAAATTTGTAATCCATAGTAAATCATTGTTGGTATAATCCCACTAACTAACCAAGTACCAGCTAAAGCACCTACCATTAATAGAATAAATATAGCGCTAGAGGTAGTTTTAACATTTTCAGCAACTTCATTCATCATTAAAGAAAACGAAACCTTATTTTTGAATCCTATCATTGATGCTACAGCAGCTCCCATTAATAATATAAATTGATTAGAGCCACTTAATGAATCATCTCCAAAAATGAAAACATTATAAGCCAACATTCCAACTAGTATAATAATAGGAATAATTGCTTCTAAAATTGAGAGTTTATTATTCTTGATTATTTTTTGATTTTTAATTTTTATTTCAGTATGATTTTGTTGTTTTTGCATGTTTTATTTTTAATAAATGTAATGTTACGATTTTGAATAGAAGTTTGCAAGTGTTATTTAATGGTTATCGCTCTTATAATATTTTAATTAAAATCTACTTAGAAGATTTTTAAAATTATTCACACAAGAAAAAAAACATTTTAATTTTTATTAAAATGCTCAAATAATACAATTAATTAATTTTTTTGTACAATTAAAGGTTATTATAATCTTAAAAATAAAAATATTTGAAAGAAATTAATTAGTTTTACGCATCAAAAAAATAAATATATATTTTTACTACTATGAAAACTAAAAAATTACTTTTTTTAGCAACTATTTTTTTATCGTTTAGCTTAGTTGCACAAAATTCACGCCAGCCATCAGGTATAATTACAGGTACTTTTATGGGAACAACTGGAAATTTAAAAGATTTCCCATTGTACGATGTCAATAATGACAACTCCGATTCTTCAATTATTGTTCCGCAGCAAGTAAATGTTTTACCTCAAGAGGAAAATACAACAACTTCCCCAACAATAATTCAAAATCTTCAAACTGAGCCGGGAGGTATTACTGCGTTGCCAATATTACAAAACTTTCAAGGATCTAACCAGGGTCAATCAGGTTACTTACCACCAGATCCAACTGGAGCAGTCGGACCTGATCACTATGTTCATTCTGTTAACTCAATTGTAAAAATATTTGACAAAACTGGTAACTTAGTATATGGTCCAATAAGCTTAGGTGGTTTTTTAGGAATATCTTCCAATAATGGTGACCCAATTGTAATGTATGATCAATTAGCAGATCGTTGGTTTGTTAGTGAATTTGGAAATTTAGGAGGTGATTTAGGCTTAGCAGTTGGAGTTTCTGTTACAAATGATCCAACTGGTGCTTACAATGTATATCAATTTGATATGGGGTCTTTCCCAGATTATCCTCATTATGGATTGTGGCATGATGGATACTACGGTACAGCCAACTACTCAAATCAGGGAGAAACTGCAGCATTTGTTATGGAACGAGATGTTATTTTAGCAGGTGGTGCAGAACCAAAAGTAGTTTTGTTTGATTTACCTGAGGTAGTTTCAAACCCGTTAAATGTAAAGAGTGCTGAGCCAGCAAATCTTTTGGGTACCGAAATTGACACCAATTTACCTGGATATATTACTTATTTGCAAGATGACGGATGGGCTAGTGCTATAACTTATGACCATCTAAAAGTTTGGGAAATTGATATGGATTGGAATAATGTAGCTAATTCTACCATATCTGATCCTTTAGAAATTCCAACAGATCCTTTTGATGCTGGTGAAGTATTCGGAGATGGTAATGGAGCAATAAAACAACCTGGTACCAGTCAAAGGCTTTCTGGTCATGGAGGAATTGTTTCTTTTGCAGCAAATTACAGACCTTTTGAAGATCATAATTCTTGGTTAATAACGTTTAATACATTTATAGATGCCAATGAAACGGGAGGAATTCGTTGGATAGAATTAAGAAATGATGATTTTAGTTCTTGGGAGATATTCCAAGAAGGTACCTACTCAATTGCTGACGGGCATAGTCGCTTAATGAGTACTTCTGCAATGGATGCAGAAGGTAATATAGCATTAGCTTATACAACCGCAAGCGAAAATTTAAAGGTATCGTTAAGATACACTGGACGTTTCGATGGTGATCCGCTTGGTCAAATGACACTAGATGAGACTGTCATATTCAATGGGAATGGAGTAAGAACTAACAATAATAGGTATGGTGACTATGCGCACATGACTTTAGATCCTGATAACTTTACATTTTGGTCTACGGCAGATTATTTTCAATCGAACAACTATTGGGCAACTCGAATAGCATCTTTTAGAGTATTTGGACCCTTTGCAGATGATGTAGGTGTAAGTGCTTTAAATGAACCTCTTAATGGGATTTTAACCAATTCTGAAACTGTAGAAATTAGTATAAGAAACTATAGTTTAGCTCCCGTAAGTAATATTCCAGTTGAACTTAGAGTTGATGGTGATTTAATAGCATCAGAAAATTTTAATGGTACCATCAATCCTAATGAAGCGGTAAATTATGAGTTTTCACAGACTGTAGATTTATCTAACCAAGGACAGACATATGTTATAGAAGCCAAAACAAATTTCAGTGGTGATGGTTATGAGCCCAATGATAACTTCGTTAAAGAAGTCAAGCATTTGCTATCAAATGATGTAGGAGTTTACGATTTAGTATCTCCACAATCTGGGCAAAATTTAGCCAACGAATCAATAACGGTAAAATTGAAAAATTATGGAGCAGCATCACAATCAGGATTCGATGTTCAATATATTTTAGATTCAGGATCACCAGTTATTCAGTCATTTGACGGTACTATTGGTTCAGAAGAAGTTATTAGTTTTACTTTTGATGTTGAAGGTGATTTCAGCGAAATTATTGCACACAGTCTTAATATAACTACTTTACTTAGTGGTGACCAATTGACCGATAATGATGAAATTTCTGTTGTTGTAGAAAATTTACTTTGTTTACCTGAGAGTAATTGTACCGTAGGTCACGGTTTTGATGTTTTTGAAATAGCTGGTATCAATAATGATTCAGATTGTAATGGAGAAGGATATTCAAATTTTACTAACTTAATCGCTAATCTGGAACCAGGTAGTACAAATAGCTTGACTGTTACCTCAAATTATGGAAATCAATATATAAAAGTATGGATAGATTTTAACGATGATTCTCAGCTAACTGCAGACGAAGTAGTAGTAGATAACTATCATTTTGCTGCTGGTGAAGGTTCTGGTAATTTTACAGAAACTTTTGATTTGGTAGTTCCAGCTGGAGCAATAGTCGGAGAGCACCTAATGAGAGCTAGAGCTAGTGGTGTTGGAACAATATCTGATAATTCATGCCAAGAAATTGGTTTTGGTGAGACAGAAGATTATACTGCAAATATTGGTTCCCTCGGAGTAGAAGATTACGAGATTAATAATTCAGAAATGATCATCACAACCCTAGGGGATAAGCAGTTTGATGCAATATTAAACACTGAATTCGACGGAGAGCTGTTTTTAGCCTTATACAACAGTCTAGGACAAAGAGTTGGATTTAGTAAAAGAGTTCCTAGACAAGGAAATACCTACAAAATAACAATAGATATGTCAAACATGTCTCAAGGAGTCTATTTTGTAAGAATGGGTGGTCAAAACACTACCGCATACAAAACAGGCAGAATCATTGTAAAATAATTTCTACCATAAATAATAAAAAAAGCCTGTAATAATACAGGCTTTTTTTATTGAATATAAAAGATTCTTTAATTCTCTATTATCCCAACGTTTACCATGCATTCTCTCATTAATTTGAAAGTACGCTCAATATCGTTATCAAGTCCAATTGAAAATCTAATTATTCCATCAGTTAATCCCATTTCTTTTTGTTCATCATCTGGAATTTCACTCGATGTAGATGTTCCAGGAGCCGAAAATAGCGTTTTGTAAAAGCCTAAACTAACGGCAAGGTACCCTAAATTTTTGTCCTGCATTGACTCCATTAGTTCGTTGGCTTTTGCTAGAGACCCTGCATCAAGAGTTAACAGTCCTCCAAATCCATACTCTTTGTTCATCATATTTTTAAAAATTTGATGTGATGGGTGAGAAGCTAATCCTGGATAAACAGTTCTTAATCCCAATTTTTCAAATTGCTCAGCTAGATAAAGTGCGTTTTTACTATGTTGTTTTATTCTTAAATGGAGTGAACGCATATTTTTTAATATGGATGAAGCTCTTAAACTGTCCATAGATGGGCCTAGCAACATTGCAGAACCATCAATTACACTTCGCATAGCATTAATTAACTCTTTAGATCCGCAAACTACGCCTCCCATTGTATCGTTTGTTCCGTTTATAAATTTAGTTAAACTATGTAAAACAACATCAGCTCCTAATTTTACTGGAGAAATGATCATTGGAGAAAACGTATTGTCCACTAATAGCTTTAAATTGTGTTTTTTTGCTATTGCTGATAAACCTATAATATCTGCAACTTCAAGTAATGGGTTGCTGACAGCTTCGCAATAGATGACTTTTGTGTTTTTATTGATAGCTGCTTCCACCTTCTCAAGATTTGTAATATCTACAAAACTAGTATCAATTTTAAATCGAGGAGCAAAATTTTTTAAGAAAGCGTAAGTTCCTCCATAAATAGTTCTACTTGAAACAATGTGGTCGCCAGCTCCACAAAAATGCATTAAGGTTGTGGTTATAGCTCCCATTCCAGAACCTGCTACATTAGCAGTTTCTGTATTTTCCATGGCTGCGAGGGCCTCTCCTAGGTGAAGATTACTCGGTGAGGTGTGTCTTGAATATAAGTAGCATCCTTCAGCATCACCCTCAAAGGCGTCTAACATTTTGTTGGCTGTTAAAAAAGTATATGTTGCTGAATCTGAAATAGAAGGATTTACACCTCCAAATTCACCAAAATATTGCAAATCTTGAATTTTGTTAGCTGGTTTAAATTTCATGGTTTTTAGTTTTATGAATACCAATATTAATATAAATTAGAATAAAAATCAATTGAAATAACCAATTGTAGAAAATAAAACTATATTTGTTTGATAAAATAGATTTATATTTAAAAATCTCCGTTAATTATTATTGTTTTTAGAAAAATTTTCAAATTATGCAATTAGATTTAGTAGATAAAAAAATATTAGGCTTTTTACAGGAAGACAATAAACAAACAAATAAATTGCTCTCTTTAAAATTAAATTTATCGGTGACTGCAGTTTACGAACGAATTAAAAAGCTCGAACGGTTAGGAATTATAAAAAAGAATGTTTGCTTGTTAGATAAGAATAAGATCAATTTAGATTTTGTAGCTTTCTGTCACATCAAGTTAGTGCAACATTCAAAAGATTATGTGATAAAATTTGAAGAAGAGGTGACCAAATTAAAGGAGGTACTAGAATGTTATCATATTAGTGGTGATTATGATTATTTATTAAAAGTGTTAGTAAAAGATATGGAAGCATTTAGAGAATTTATGGTAAAAAAATTGACTTCAATAGATCATATTGGTAGCACCCATAGTACTTTTATGATTAGTGAAGTAAAACATACAACAGCTTTTTCTCTAGATTACTAATTGATAAGCTATTTAAATATTATTATTTATGGCAGCTTCAGCACATCGTTCTCCATCCATAGCTGCAGAGATAATTCCACCAGCATAACCACCTCCTTCGCCACAAGGATATAACCCTTTAATTTGTGGATGTTCAAAGGTATTGTTTCTTGGAATACTCACGGGAGATGATGTTCTAGATTCAACACCGATCACATTAGCTTGTTCAGTATAATAACCTTTCATTTTTTTTCCAAACTCTTTAAATCCGGTTCTTAATCTACTCCCTATTATCTTTGGAAGTAAAGAATGGAGAGGTGCTGATTTTAAACCAGGTTGGTAAGAGCAATCATTTAAATTACTAGATAATTTGCCCTGCACAAAATCTGTCATACGTTGGGCTGGTGCTGATTGTGTTCGACCTCCTGAAGTAAAAGCTAGTTTTTCTAGGTTTTTTTGATATTCTAAACCTTTTAATGCTCCAAAACATTCATATTTTGATAGGTCTTGTTGGACATTAATTTCTACTACAATTCCTGAGTTTGCATACAAACTATTTCTTTTTGATGGAGACATCCCATTTACAACGATTTCTTGTTTTGCAGTGGCTGCGGGAACTATAAATCCACCTGGGCACATACAAAATGAGTAAACACCTCTATTTTTTACTTGTTGTACAAGACTATAAGAAGCAGCTGGAAGTAAATCATCTCTTTCTCCTTTGCAATGGTATTGAATGGAATCAATAATTTCTTGCGGATGTTCAATCCGGACACCCATAGCAAAAGATTTAGCTTCAATAGCTATATTTTTTTTATCTAATAAATAATAGATATCTCTTGCTGAATGTCCTGTGGCTAAAATTACTTTCGTTACCGCAAATTCTTTTTTATCATTCAACTGTAAAGCTATTATTTGATTTCTTTTAATAATAAAATCAGTCACTTTTGTTTCAAAATGTATCTCACCACCAAATTTTAATATAGTTTCTCGAATATTTTTAACGACCCTTGGAAGTTTATTCGTACCGATATGAGGATGTGCATCAATTAATATTTGTTCAGTAGCACCGTGGTAAACTAAGTTTTCAAAGATCCTTCTAACATCACCTCTTTTTAGACTTCTTGTATATAATTTTCCATCAGAATAAGTTCCTGCGCCCCCTTCACCAAAGCAATAATTTGAATCTTCGTTGACGATATGGTCTTGGTTAATTGCTTTTAAATCACGACGTCTATCTTGAACATTCTTGCCGCGTTCTAAAACAATAGGTTTAAAACCTAGTTCGATACAGCGTAAGGCGGCATACATCCCTGCAGGTCCGAAGCCAATTATATGAATTTCTTCTGCCTTAGTCACATCCTTATAGTTAAAGTTGTAGTTTGAAAACTCAGGCATCTTTTCTTTGATATAGACAGCTACTTTATAATTGAAGACTACAGGTGATTTTCTTGCGTCAATAGATTTTCGAAGAATTTTAATGCCTGAAATGGATTTCTTGTCTAAATCTAAAATACGAGATGCTTTTATTAAGAGGATATCCTCTTTTTTATCTTCATTAATAGCTATTCGAAGCTGCAGCTCTTTTATCATAAAACAAAATTACTTAAATTTTATTGAATGAATTAAGTTTCTAAATTCTTAAATGAAATAGCAATTAATTATCTTTGCAACGCAAAAATAAAAATCAAACTATGAATTCATACGATGTAGCCATAATCGGATCAGGTCCTGGAGGATATGTTGCAGCCATTCGTTGTGCACAACTAGGAATGAAAACCGCTTTAATTGAAAAATACAATACTCTTGGTGGTACTTGTTTAAATGTAGGATGTATTCCTAGTAAGGCATTATTAGATTCGTCTCATCATTATGATGACGCTATGAGACATTTTGAAGATCACGGAATTGAAATTTCCGGTGATGTGAAAATTAGTTTGAAGAAGATGATTGCACGTAAAGATCAAGTAGTATCTCAAACAACAGCAGGTATTGATTTTTTAATGAAAAAAAATAAAATTGATGTATATAATGGTTTAGGAAGCTTTAAAGATGTTACTCACATTACTATTAGTAAAGAAGACGGATCTTTTCAAGAAATTGAAGCAAAAAACACCATTATTGCAACTGGTTCTAAGCCTTCGTCGTTGCCTTTTATTACTGTAGACAAAGAGAGAATAATTACATCAACAGAAGCTCTTAAGCTAAAAGAAATACCAAAACATTTAGTTATTATTGGAGGTGGTGTTATTGGTTTAGAATTGGGACAGGTATATCGCCGCTTGGGGGCAGAGGTATCTGTAATTGAGTTTATGGATCGAATTATACCAACTATGGATAAAGCTCAAAGTAAAGAATTAACTAAAACCTTTAAAAAGCAAGGTGTGAAGTTTTTACTTTCTCACAAAGTATCAGGAGTTGTAACTAATGGAGATCAGGTTACTATTACAGCAATGGACAAAAATGATAAAGAAATTGTCATTACTGGTGATTATTGTCTGGTCTCAGTTGGGAGAAGACCCTACACCGATGGTTTAAAAGCAGAAAATGCTGGAGTAAAAATAAACGAAAGAGGACAAGTTGACGTAAATAAATATTTGCAAACTAATATTTCGAATATTTATGCTATTGGTGACGTGATTAAAGGTGCAATGCTAGCACACAAGGCAGAGGAAGAAGGAGTCTTTGTAGCAGAGACAATAGCAGGCCAAAAACCACACATCGATTATAATTTAATCCCTGGTGTAGTATATACGTGGCCAGAGGTAGCCTCTGTTGGAAAAACTGAAGAGCAGTTGAAAGAAAAAGGTATTGATTATAAGGCTGGACAATTTCCAATGCGTGCATTAGGTAGGTCCAGAGCAAGTGGAGATACTGATGGGTTCGTAAAGATATTAAGTGATGCTAGTACCGATGAAGTATTAGGGGTACATATGGTTGGTGCTCGTGTAGCCGATTTGATTGCCGAAGCTGTAGTAGCTATGGAATTTAGAGCTAGTGCAGAGGACATATCTCGTATGAGTCATGCGCATCCTACCTATGCAGAAGCAGTAAAAGAGGCTGCATTAGCCGCTACAGATAATAGACCTTTACACAGCTAACTAATAATTGATTCATTTGTTTTTTCTTCTATATGTTTCTAGGGAAATCAGGTATTTTTTTTTAAAATATATTTTATAATAAAGTTATTTCATAAAAAATAATTAATGAGATTAAAAAGAAAATATAAAGTTTCATTAACTGAAAATTTAAAGAATAAGTTACTCAATTGGTCGAAAAAATTTGAAGAAGTAGTTTGGTTAGATTCTAATGATATAAATAATTCTTCAAATTCTTCAAAATATACTGCTATACTTGCTGTAGATGCTTTTACAGCTATTAAAACTGATTATTATCAAGCCTTTAAGAAGTTAGAAGACTACCAAACTAAAACCAATGACTGGCTGTTTGGTTACCTTACCTATGATTTAAAAAACGATATTGAATTACTGAAATCTAGTAATTTTGATGGTTTGCATTTTCCAGATTTATATTTTTTCCAACCTAAAAGAATATTTCTTTTTACGAATACTGAGGTTGAGATTCAATATCTTAACTGTATCGAAGACGAATTGGTAACCGATTGGGAAAATATTTTAAATCAAGATTATAAAGCCTATAAATTTAAAAATAAATCAACTTTAAAAATTATTTCTAGGACTTCAAAAGAAAATTATTTCAATAGGCTTGAAAAAATACTAGAGTACATACACCGAGGCGATATTTATGAATCAAATTTCTGTCAAGAATTTTATTCAGAAAATACTAAAATAGATCCTTTAAATACTTTTATATATTTAAATAAAATATCAAAACCGCCTTTTGCAACTTTCATGAGACTAGGAAATTTATACGCATTGTCTGCTTCTCCTGAACGATATATAAGTAAAAATGGTAACACAGTGATATCTCAGCCTATAAAAGGTACCGCTAAACGCCTTAGTGATAAGATGGAAGATGAAAAGTTACGTCTGCAATTAGAAAATGATCAAAAGGAGCGAAGTGAAAATATCATGATTACTGATTTAGTTCGAAACGATTTATCAAAATTTGCTAATAAGGGTTCTGTTAAAGTTGATGAACTTTGTAAAATATATAGTTTTGAACAGGTACATCAAATGATTTCTACGATAACTTGTCAGGTTGATACTAGTATATCACCTGTATGTATGATTAGAGAAACTTTCCCAATGGGAAGTATGACTGGAGCTCCAAAAATTTCTGCAATGAATATTATTGAAGAATTAGAAGATTCAAAACGAGGTCTCTATAGTGGTGCAGTTGGTTATTTTAACCCTCGCGGAGATTTTGATTTTAATGTAGTCATAAGGAGTATTCTCTATAATTCGTTGAACAATTATGTAAGTTTTTCTGTAGGAAGCGCAATAACAGCTAAATCGATTCCAGAAAATGAATATGAAGAGTGCTTAATTAAAGCAAAAGCTATGAGGGAGGCTTTAGAAAATTAAGTCAAACATTTTAAGTAGGAGCTATGATGTTTTATATATTTGCTTTTTAGAAAAGAATTACATTGTTAGAAACTGTAAAATGTCATATTGAAAAAAACTTTCCATTTCTTATTGGTAAAAAAATATTGGTGGCCTGCAGTGGTGGAATAGATAGTGTTGTTCTTGCTAGAATATTAAAAGAGTTAAAGTTTAATATTTCATTAGCCCATTGTAATTTTTCATTACGAGGAATAGAAAGTGATGAAGATGAAAAGTTTGTTATTTCAATTGCAGACAAATTATCGATTCCTATTTTTAACACAAAATTTGATACAAAACAATTTAAAGAAATTAATAAAGTTTCTACTCAAATGGCAGCTAGGGAACTTCGCTACCATTGGTTTGATGAGCTTTGTAAAAAACATTCATTTGATTTTATTGCGACGGGTCACCATTTAGATGACGAAATTGAAACTTTTTTAATTAATTTAACACGTGGTACTGGAATAAGAGGGCTTATTGGTATTCCTGAGACAAATCATAAAGTTATTCGTCCACTATTGATGATATCCAGAAATGATATTTATGAGTATGCAATCAAAAACAATATTACCTGGAGAGAAGATCTTAGTAATACGGATACTGATTATTTAAGAAATAAATTTCGGTTAAATGTCATTCCAAGTTTAAAACAGGCCAATACTAATTTTTTAAAAGGATTTCAAAAAACAACAACGCATTTGAAGACTAGTTTATCTCTAGTAAATGACTATATGGAGTTAATTAAGAAATTAGTTTTTATAGTAAAAGAGACAAGCATTGAAATAGATATCTTAAAACTTAAAGGTCTGCCAAATACTAACTATTTGCTATACGAATTGTTATTTCCATATGGATTTACAAATTGGGAAGATATAATTGATTTGCTGGATGCTCAAACAGGGAAAAAAATATTTTCAAAGAAATATAGATTACTTAAAAATAGAAATTTTTTGATTTTAGATCAGAAAAGTCAAATTAACATTGAAAGTCATTTTTATATAAATGAAGGAGATAAAATATTGAAAAAACCCTTGTGTTTATCTATTAATAAAGTTGATACAATATTAAGTTACACACCGAACAATCTATATCTAGATTTTGATAAATTAGTTTTCCCTCTTAAATTAAGACTATGGGAAGATGGTGATTATTTTTTTCCTTTTGGTATGAAAGGAAAAAAGAAATTAAGTAAGTTTTTTAAGGATGAAAAGTTATCTTTGATTTCGAAAGAAAAAATTTGGGTTTTGTTAACGGAAAACAATATAATATGGGTAGTTGGTATGCGATCTGATGAAAGGTTTAAAGTGGACGATGAAACAAAAAACATATTAAAAATTACCTATTTAGAAAAATAAACTATGAAAAAGTTAATGTTATTATGTAGTCTTTTATTTGTTTTATTTAATTCAAATGCACAGGATATTTCGCTGATGGGTTCACAAGTAATTGGTGAAATAAAAAATCCTTTAGAATGGGAAGGTAGCGTAAAAAAAATAGCAGATCTTGAATATGAAATTTCAGTTACTGGATTTATTGATGATGGGTGGCATGTATACTCTCAGTTTACTCCAGAAGATTTAGATAAAGGGTTAGGACCTATTCCGTTGTTTATGGATTTTAAACTAGCAGATAAAAATTATACTCTTAATGGTCCGTTAATCGAGAGTGAAACTCACAGAGAATACAGTAAAACTTGGGGTTTTGATGAGGTCTTTTTTGAAGAAATGATGGTGTTAAATCAAAAAGTTAACCTAACTAGTTCAACGATTAAAACCATAAAAGCCATTTTATATTATCAAGTTTGTATAGATGTTTGTTTAAATGAAGAACGTTATGTCGTTTTTGATCTAGCAGCTAACAAAGTTTTTTTTATAGATAATTATGACGAATGGGATACCTATAATTCAGTAGAAAATTATAAAGAAGAACTGGATGTTGTAGCTAAAATTGATAGCACCAAAAATCCAAAAACTAGAGGGCTTTGGACTATTTTTTTTATTGCTTTTTTATCTGGCTTTGCAGCTTTACTAACTCCTTGTGTTTTTCCAATGATACCCTTAACAGTAAGTTTTTTTACTAAACAAAGTAAAAATAGAGCAGCAGGAATAAAAAATGCTGTCATGTATGGAGTATTTATAATCGTTATTTACGTTTTGTTGGGATCTGTAATAGTTGGGCTTTTTGGAGCAGATTCTTTAAATGCTCTATCTACCAATGTTTGGTTCAATGTAATTTTCTTTTTGCTTTTAGTTGTTTTTGCTATTTCTTTTTTAGGAGCTTTTGAAATTGCTTTACCCCAATCTTGGTCAAATAAAGTAGATAGCCAAGCAGATAGAGGTGGAGTGTTGGGAATATTTTTTATGGCTTTAGCATTAGCTATTGTTTCTTTCTCTTGTACGGGCCCAATAGTTGGTACTTTGTTAGTTGAATCTGCCTCAAAAGGAGGAATTGCTCCAATTGTGGGGATGTTAGGTTTTTCCCTAGCTATAGCCTTACCATTTGCTTTATTTGCTATGTTTCCAGGGTGGATGAATTCCTTGCCAAGATCAGGTAGTTGGTTAAATACGGTTAAAGTTTTTTTAGGATTCTTAGAACTAGCACTTGCATTTAAATTTTTATCGAATGCAGATTTAGTTCTCCAACTACATTGGCTTGAGAGAGAAGTGTTTTTAGCAATTTGGATAGCTATTTTTGGAACTTTAGCATTTTATTTATTTGGAAAAATCAGATTACCCCACGACGGAAATGAAAATCATATTTCTGTAGGGAGGTTATCTCTAGGCTTATTAGTATTAGCTTTTACTATCTATTTAATACCAGGAATCTGGGGAGCTCCATTAAAAATAATCAGTGGGTTTCCTCCACCAATGAACTATAGTGAAGCGCCGTATGGTGTAGGTTTTACTAAATTAGGTTCTGCTGGATTGGCTAGCAAAGACTCCATGCCAGATGGCGCCGAATTAGGACCTCATGACATTGTAGCGTTTAATAATTACGAAACAGGTTTGATGTATGCTAAAAAGCTTAATAAACCTGTTTTAATTGATTTCACAGGATATGCTTGTGTTAACTGTAGAAAAATGGAAGAACGAGTATGGGCAGACTCTGAGATTTTAAAAATTCTTAATAACGAAATAGTTTTGATTTCTCTACATGTTGACGATCAACGTCTATTACCAGATAATGAGCAATATACAAGTGAAACTACAGGAAAAAGAATTACATCCATTGGGAATAAATGGAGTGATTTTCAAATAAAAGAATATCAAGCCAATGCGCAACCGTATTATGTTTTGATGGATTTACAGGAGCAAAACTTAAATACTCCAATAGGTTATACTCCAGATGTCGATAAATATAAGAATTGGTTAAATGATGGGCTTGATAATTTTAAATAAACACTAGTTTTATTTATTGACTATGTGTTCTGATACAAAAGGGGGTTAAATTTCTACATTAACGAAAAAATGATATATTTAACCACCAAATTATAATAAATTGAAAAACAGATTACTTTTTGTGTTGTTATTCTTGCCTTGCACTATTTATTCGCAAGAATTCCCGCCAATAAGTTTTTTTTCAACTGATGTATACCAGGCTGAAAATCAAAATTGGTCTATCTCACAATCTTCAAACAAGAATATTTATTTCGCAAATAATGCTGGGTTACTTGAGTTTAACGGTGCTCGTTGGAAATTATACGATTCTCCAAATGAGACGATTATCAGGTCTGTAAAAGTTGTTGGTAAAAGAATTTACACAGGTAGTTATATGAATTTTGGATTTTGGGAAGAAAATATTTTTGGACTCCTCGAATATAAATCAATCACTGAAGAGCTAAATATTAAATTAATTGAGGACGAACAATTTTGGAATATTATACAGATCGAACATTGGACTTTATTTCAGTCTCTCAATAGAATTTATATTTTAAATAATAAAAATAACTCATTACAGACAATTCAATCAGAGTCCACCATAACTAAAATGTATGCTGTAAATGAGTCTGTTTATTATCAAGAATGGGGAAGAGGTATTTTTAAAATAGAAAATGGTAAAAGTAAATTGATAACAGATGATAAATTAATAGCTAATACCATTGTAAATAACATGTTTTACAATAATGATAAGTTATTGATTTTAACAGATAAAAGAGGTTTTTTTGAGCTTAAAGGTGACAAATTAAAGTCATGGAATTTAACTCAAAACAATGTACTAAAAAGCGTAAATGTTTATAATAGTATTCAATTATCAGATGGTAGTTTTATTATAGGAACCATATCTGATGGAATTATTTACCTGAATAATACGGGAGATTTAATTACTCAAATCAATCAAAACAACGGATTAGGTAACAATACAATTTTGTCTTTATTTGAGGATATTGATAAAAATATTTGGTTGGGATTAGACAATGGAATTAATTGTCTTGAGTTAAATTCAGCTTTTAAAATCTACCGCGATAATAGTGGAAATTTAGGCTCAATATATACGATTCAAATTGAGAATAATAAGCTATATCTAGGAACCAATCAAGGCTTATTTTACAGAGAAGTCAATTCTACTTCAGAATTTGAATTAATAGAAGGTACTGAAGGGCAAGTTTGGATTTTAACCAAATTAAATGATGAATTGTTTTGTGGGCATAATAACGGAACTTATTTAATTAAAAATAATAGCGCTAAACTAATTTCTGATATTCAAGGTACTTGGAATATAAAGAAAATTAATGGTAGGAACAATTTACTGTTACAGGGAAACTATAATGGCCTAAATGTTTTAGAAAATAAAAATGGATCTTGGAAATTTAAAAATAAAATTGAAGGATTTGACAACTCTTCAAGATATTTTGAGTTCATTTCAGATAACGAAGTTATTGTCAATCACGAATATAAGGGAATCTATAAAATTAATATCGACACTTCATTTACCAACGTAGTCAAAATATCAAAAGATTCAATTATTAAGGGACATAATTCAAGCTTATTAAAGTACAACGATGAAATTATTTATTCTTATAATGAAGGAGTTTTTAAGTATGACAAAAAAAATAAGAATTTTATAAAGGATACTTTACTGAGCGATTTTTTTAAGAATGATGACTTTATTTCTGGTAAACTCGTTTACGACCCTATTAATAAATCTTTATGGAATTTCTCTAGGTCATCCTTAAATTACATAACTCCCGGTAATCTGAGTGAAATTCCTGATTCAAAAAGTATAGATATTAATACACTGTCCAGAAACGGAGTTAGAAGTTATGAGAGTATTATTTGGTATCAAGATAATAAGTATATCCTTGGAACCTCTTCCGGTTATATAATTCTTGATTTAGATAAATTTAACTCTCCTGATAAAGAATTATATATTAATACCATCGAAATAAATGAATTAAATAGTAATCAAAGGCTTGTAGATAAAAGTAAAAATGGCTCATTTAATTTCAATGAGAATAATATTTTATTTTCTTTTAATGTAAATAATTATGAAAAATACATCGAAACTAATTATCAATATCAATTAGAAGGTTTATATGATAATTGGAGTCTTTGGTCAACTGAAAGTAGTATTCAATTTAAAAATCTCCCATTTGGAGAATATAATTTTAAATTAAGAGCTAGAGTTGGAAATAAAATTCTAAATAATACAGTTACCTATAAGTTTAAAATTAAACGTCCGTGGTATTTATCAAATTATGCGATCATATATTACTTATTTTGTCTTATTCTTTTTTCGTTTCTTATGCACACCAGCTATCGCAAATACTACAAAAAGCAACGAGAAAAACTTTTACAAAAGGCAAAACAAAAACTAGAATTAAAAAGTTTTGAGAATAAACAGCAAAAGCTCAGTTTCAAGAACAAAAGCTTAAAACAGGATATTGAAAATAAAAATAGAGAACTTGCATTATCTACGATGTCTCTTATTAAAAAAAATGAATTTTTAAGTAATATTAAAAGTGAATTAAAAAAATTGCCAAATAATAAAGATTTAAGTTCTGTTATGAATATAATTGATGAAAACATCAATTCTTCAGACGATTGGAAAATGTTTGAAAAGGCATTTAATAATGCAGATAAAAAATTCTTTAAAAAAGTTAAAAAGCAACATCCTGAGCTTACATCAAATGATCTTCGACTTTGTATGTATTTGAGAATGAATTTGAATTCAAAAGACATAGCTCCACTTTTAAATATATCTCCAAGAAGTGTAGAAATTAAAAGATATAGATTGCGAAAGAAATTACAACTTGAAAGAGAAATCAACTTAAATGAGTACTTTATCAACTTAAATTAATCACAACATTTATTTATTTTACTACAACATTCATACAACATTTGTACTTTTTAATAAATAAATAACTTTTTTGTTAGTAAGTTTTTTTTTCGTTAACCCCTATATAATCTTATCTTTTTAATACTGCAACAACCTGTCATTACCAAGAAAGTTGTTGTATGTTTTTTGTATATCTAAATTTTATGTTTTTAAATTATTTTCAACTTAATTGTGGTAAATAAAATTAAAGCAATGAAACAAATCTATTTAATTATTACTTTTTCATTAATTTCTTTGTTAGGATTTTCTCAAACAATAGAAATTTCAGGTAATATATCGGATGTATCAGGACTTCCTCTGCCGGGAGTATCTATCATTCAAGTAAACACTAATAATGGTGCAATATCAGATTTTGACGGATTTTTTACCATTAAGGGTGTTACAATAGGAGATCAGTTAAAGTTCTCGTACCTAGGTTTCAAGGAAAAAACAATTTCCATTAAATCAAAAAATAGTCTAGTTATTACTTTAGATGAAGATCAAGAGTCTTTAGATGAGGTGGTAATAGTAGGTTATGGTACTCAAACTAAAAAAGAAATAACGGGTGCAGTATCTGTTGTTTCTAGTAAAACCATTGAAGAACTTGCTCCAACAAGAATTGAACAAGCACTACAGGGACAAGTTGCAGGTGTAAACATCACTACACAATCTGGAGCACCAGGAAGCGCGTCAAATATTCGAATACGTGGTATTTCAACTAATGGAGATAACAGACCTCTTATATTATTAGACGGAAATGTAATCGAAGATTTAAGCGTTGTTACTCCCTCTGATATTGAAAATATTACGGTGTTAAAAGATGCTACGGCTGGTATTTATGGTGTTAGAGCTGCTAATGGAGTCATATTAATTACTACCAAATCAGGAGTTAAAAATTCCGAATTAAAATTAGATGTCAATTTTTATGGAGGTTTTCAACAAACAACACGAACTCTCCCTGCTTTAAACGCTTCAGAATATGGTTTATATGTTAATGAAGCGCATGTAGCAAACGGCGAATCTATTATTTATCCAATTATATCTGATCTTGGTAATGGAACTAATTGGCAAAATGAAGTTTTTCAAAACGCCTCTATTATTAATCAAGATTTTACTTTACGGGGTGGTACTAAAAAATCTGGCTACGCTATTGGGTCCTCTTTCTTATCGCAAGACGGAATCATTGGAGGGAATAAGTCAAACTTTACTAGATATAATATAAGATTAAATTTTAATACGGAATTATTAAAAAACCTTAATTTAAAATCTGGTTTAATCTATACGGGTACCAATCGAAAAGCACTTGCTGAAAATGCTATTGGTTCAGTTTTATTTAATGCTTTAAATAATTCTCCAACATTAACAGTTAAAGATGATAACAATCAATATACTTTATCAGAAGGATTAGGTAATGAGGTGATAAATCCTATAGCTCAAATCGCAAACACCTACAATAAATCAGTAGTTGATAAATTGAGTGGGAATTTTGGAGCTAACTATAAATTTTTAGAGAATTTCTCTGTTGAATCAAATATTCAATTCAATTATGCTGAAGTTAGGGGAGAAAATTTTAATCCTGTTGCTTTTTATGGTTCAGGAAAAGTATTTAATAAAGACCGAAGTGAATATTCAGAATCTAAAAGCGTTTTTCAAGATTATACCTTTGACGCGATTCTTAATTATGAAAAAATATTTAAAGAGGCTCATAGTTTAAAAGCTACGATAGGAACTTCAGTTTTTAAAACGGAAGGAGAATTTTCTGGTTCAATTGGTTTTGATATTCCAGATAACGATTATAGCAACGCTAGTCTTGAAAATGCATCGGATATTTTAAATTTTTATCCAAATGGAGATCCCACCTTTGACTCAAGGTTGTTATCTTATTTTGGTCGTATTCAATATAACTACAAAGAAAAGTATCTTTTTTCTGCACTTATAAGACGTGATGGTTCAACAAAATTTGGACCTAAAAATAGATTTGGTTATTTCCCAACGGCATCTTTAGGTTGGGTATTGTCTGACGAAAATTTTTTAGAAGATGTATCTGCTATAAGTTTTCTAAAACTTAGAACTTCCTATGGTATACTAGGTAACGACAGAATCCCAGACTATAGATACGTATCTATCTTAAATGGAGAAAGTGAATATGTGCTCAATGGAGAATTGATTACAGGTGTAGCCTTAGGAACCTTATCTAATCCTGAAATAAAGTGGGAACAACAAGAATCGTTCAATGTTGGTATCGATGCTAGGTTTTTAAATAATGAGCTAACTTTCACTGCAGATTATTTTAGCAGAAATACAAAAGATTTATTACTAGTTCCTGATATTTCTGGAATTTTAGGAGGAACTGCTCCTGGATCTGGGGCTCCGATTATTAATGGAGGTGATGTTAAAAACACTGGTTTCGAATTCCAATTAGGCTATTCAAAATCATTTAATGATGATATGTCTTTTAATATTAATTACAATTTTACGACTCTAGAAAATGAAGTTTTAAAAGTTGATAATAGTTTAGGCTATATTTCTGGTGGTGGATTCGGAATTGGTCAATCTGATGTTGCAAGAATGGAGGTCGGAATGCCAATAGGTTATTTTCATGGCTTAAAGACAGATGGTATTTTTCAAAATCAAAGTGAAGTTGATGCGCATCCATCTCAGTTAGCTCTTGGTGCCAATGCACAACCAGGAGATATAAGGTTTGTAGACGTTAATAATGATGGTATAATAAACGAGCAAGATAAAACGTACATAGGAGATCCTATTCCTGATGTTACTATGGGTCTAAATATTTCCTTTGATTATAAAAACTTTGATTTTCAGATGTATTTATTTTCTTCTATAGGAAATGAAATAGTAAGAAATTATGAAAGAAATTTATCCTTAACGAATAAAACCAGTTATGAACTTGATCGATGGACAGGTCCAGGAACTTCCAATTCTGTTCCCAGAGCAACCACTGGTGCGACTTCAAATGCAGTCTTTTCAGACTATTTTGTCGAAGATGCATCATATATAAGAGCACAAAATATGCAAATTGGATATACGCTTAATAAAAATTCAACAAATGCTATCGGTGTAGATAAATTACGATTTTATGCTTCTGTAACCAATCTCTTTACTCTAACGAAATATAGAGGTTATGACCCTACTTCATCTACAGGTAATCCATTAGGAGGTGGATTTGATAACGGATTTTATCCAACACCACGAACTTTTTTATTGGGTGTAAACTTTAAAATATAATATTAGGTATGAAAAAATTTAAAAAATTAGATAAAAAGTTTTTAGTAGTTTTTATGTTGTTATTAGTAATAATTTCTTCATGTAGCGATGATTTTATTGATGTTGACCCAACAGAGGAAAACTCTGAAGATTTTTTTAATACAGAGGCCGATTATCAAAATGCATTAATTGGTGCTTACGATATGTTGCAATCTTCATTTATGAATGTTTTACTTGGTGAAATAGCCTCCGACAACACTCTTTGCGGTGGAGAAAGTGCAACAGATGTTCCAGGTTTTCAGCAAATAGATGACATGATACACACGCCGGTTAATTCGCAACTTAGAGATATTTGGAGTTGGATGTTTGCTGGTGTAAATAGAGCAAATTATATATTAGAATTCCAGGATAAATTAGATTTTGAGGGAAAAGAAATAGTTTTAGGTCAGGCAAGGTTTTTAAGAGCTTATTATTATTTTGAATTGGTAAAATGGTTTGGAGATGTGCCACTAGTTGTGGATCAAAGAATACTTTTTGGCCAGCAATTTGAAGTTGACCGCACACCTAAAGCAGAGGTTTACCAGCAAATAGAGCAAGATTTAATTTATGCTACAAGTGTCCTGCCACTAGTTCAAGCTGATCTCGGAAGAGTTACTAAAGGTGCTGCGCAATCCTTATTAGGAAAGGTTTATTTATATCAGGATAAATTCTCTGAAGCTTCCAATGCTTTAGAAAACGTAATTAACAGTGGGCAGTATCAACTTCTTACAGATGATTATGTAAATATGTTTGAAAATGATTATGAAAACAATATTGAATCAGTTTTTGAAGTTCAATACACCGATGTCCAGGGAGCTGGTTTTGGTTGTTTTCAGTGTAGTGAAGGTAATATTGCAGTTGGGTTTAACGGGATCCGTAATTATTCAGTGGAACCCGGATCTGTAGGTGATATTTTCGATTCAGGTTTTAGTTTTAATGTTCCAACACAAGAGACCTATGATTTATTTGATGAAAGCGATATTCGAAGAGATGTATCTATTTTAGATATTGAAACTTGGGCTGCTGAGGTAGGAGCTACCTACGTTGAAGGTTACGAACATACGGGCTATTATAACCTAAAATACCTTCCAAGAAGAGGTGATTTAAATACAGGTGATCAAAATCTGACCAATCCAAATAACTATAGAGCTATTCGATATGCTGATGTTTTATTGATGGCGGCTGAGGCATTAAGTAGAGGTGGAATTGATGAAGGAAGAGCAAGATTATACCTAAATGAAGTAAGGTTAAGAGCGAATTTGTCTGAAATTTCAAGTTCCGGAATAGATCTTACTAATGATATTTATAAAGAAAGAAGATTAGAACTCGTAGGAGAAGGGCATCGTTTTTTCGATTTAGTCAGAACCAACACAGCAAGTGAAAATATTGAAGGCTTTGTTACTGGCAAACACGAGGTATTTCCCATACCCTCAATTGAAATTGATTTAACAGGAAACAGATGGTCACAAAACCCCGGATATTAAAAAAAAATAACAAATGAAAACTATAAAATTTATAAGTATTTTAATTGTCACACTCATATTTTCAAGTTGTGTAAGGGATAGTGATATTTTTGATATAGTGGAGTCGATAGATGCTCCTACAAATATTAGTGCTGACTTTTTTATTACTCAAGATAATACTGGTCTAGTGAAAATAACTCCCAACGGAGAAGGAGTTACTCAATTTGAAATTTATTTTGAAGCAGATAATAATGAATTTGCAACTGTCGGTATTGGCGAAAGTGTAGAGAGAACTTATTCAGAAGGTAACTATCAAGTAAAAATTGTTGGTCTTTCTTTAAATGGAAATGCAACAGAAGTTCTACAACCTCTTGTTGTTTCTTTTTTACCCCCCGAAAATTTAGTTGCCACTATAGAAAACGATCCTACTAATAATTTCCAGATCAACGTATCGGCTACTGCTGACTATGCAACCATGTTTGAGGTTTATTTTGGAGATGTTGAAAATGAAGAAGCAACCCCATTAATGGTTGACGAGACGATATCTCATGTATACGAAGAAATAGGAGTTTATGATGTAACTGTGATTGCAATAAGCGGTATAGACGGAGCAATTCAAATAACGGAATCAATTTCTATATTAAATCCGCTCCAACTTCCTATCGATTTTGAAGATGCTAGTCTTGACTATTCATTTGTAGATTTCGGTAATGTCGTTTCTACTGTAGTAGATAATCCAGATATTTCGGACAACAATCAAAGTCAAAGAGTAGGACAATCTACAAAACCAGCAAATGCAGAAGTATGGGGAGGAAGCTATCTAGAATTAGATGATCCTATCGATTTTTCTTCGTTGGTAAATTTAGGTGTTAATGTATGGTCACCACAAAGTGGTATTATTGTCAAACTTAAAGTAGAAAATGCGACAAATCCTGATATTTTCTATGAGTCCGATTTAGTTGTTAATTCAGCGAATGCTTGGGAAGAACTCAATTTTGATTTTAGCGGTGCTGATTTAACTCAAGAATATCACCAAGTAGTTATATTTTTCGATTTCGGCAATTCTGGAACAGATGCTACTTATTATTTTGATGATATTAAGTTGGTGCAATCTGATTCAGAAGTATTTGAATCATTTGAAGATTTCGAAGGTGCAGCACCAATATTTACCGAGTTTGGTAATATTGGTTCAACTCAGGTTATTTCGAATCCTAATCCAGGAGGAATTAACAATACAGACAATACTGCACAGTTAGATAACGCGGTTGGCTCTGAAGTATGGGGAGGTACCTTTTTTGAACTAACCAATCAAGTGATCGATTTTGCAGGAGTAAAAAGAATTCGATTTAAAAGTTACTCTCCTTTTGAAGGTAAAGTCGTTAAACTTAAATTAGAAAACGCAGATGCTTCTGTTACTCATGAAGTCGATATGATGACTTCTGTTGCTAATTCATGGGAGTTATTAACATACGATTTTATCGATGCACCTGATGCGCAATACACAAGAGTTGTAGTTTTTTATGATTTTGGTAACGTCGGTGATGGTTCGTTATATTTATTTGATGAAATGGAAGTTGGTGAAGGAGCTTTAGTATCTACATCACCACCAACCATAATTGAGGATTTTGAAGGAGTTGAACCAGCTTTTATTGAATTTGGAGGTATTGAACCACCGTTGGTAATACCAAACCCTGATGCTTCTGGTATAAATACAACAGCAACTGCAGTAAGTCAGCTTAAGACAAATGGATCTCAAACATGGGCAGGTTCCTTTTTTGAAGTAGAATCTCCTTTAGACTTAAATAACTATAATAACATAAGTGTAATGACCAATGTGCCGTCAACTGGCGCGGTGATTAAATTAAAATTAGAAAATGCCGATGCATCAATTGTACATGAAGTAGATTTACTGAGTAGTGTATCGAATGAGTGGGAGCAGTTAGTCTACGATTTTAGTGATGCACCTGCTGCCGATTATACAAGAATAGTAATCTTTTTTGATTTTGGAAATCCAGGTGATGATTCCATTTACTATTATGACGAATTTCAATTGACAAATTAAAAGCTATGAAAAATTTAAAACAAAAATTAAAGTATCGTATTTCAATATTAGTGTTTATTGGTTTACTATCTTGTCAAAAAGAAGACCAAAGTTTTGGTGAAATTGTAGCGCCAAGTAATATTACTTTGGATTATGAAATTATAGGGCAAGATGCAGAAAATAGCTTTGGTGACGGATCTGGTTTTGTAAATTTTATTGCCTCTGCAGACGATGCGATAACTTTTCAATATAATTTTGGAGACAACACGGGTAATGTAGTATCACCAACTGGTCTTGATACGCATCGTTTTACTCAAAATGGTTTAAACACCTATACGGTTACAGTGATAGCATCAGGACGTGGAGGTATTAGTTCGTCTTCTTCAATTACAATTGAAGTATTTAGCGATTTTAATCCAATTGAAATAAAGAATTTCCTTACTGGAGGTGCTTCATCATCAAAAACTTGGTACTGGAATGCTCCTGTTAATGCTCATTTAGGAGTAGGACCTGTTGAAACTGTAGATCCAAGTTATTATGGTGCTGGTCCTTTCGAAAAAGAGTCTGTAGGATGTTTATATGAAGATGAACTTATTTTCTCTCAAGATGAAAATGAAAATGTAACTTATGAACTACTTAACCTTGGCAATACTTACTTTCATAGATTAGAAGTTCTTGATGAACTAGGTTTGCCTAATCCAGGTGAAGATACTTGTTATGAATATGATAATTCAGGAATAAACAACGTTCTGTTTTCCCCTTCATCATCAGGTATAACCGAAGATTTATCTACGCAGACATCATTTGTTTTAGAAAATAATTTCATGAGTTACTTTCTCGGTAATAACGATTATGAAATCTTATCGATTTCAGATACCGAAATTCACATTCGTATTATACAAACCGAACCTTCTGGTGCAACACTAGCATGGTATCAGAAATTTACAACTGAAAATCCTTTTGGCGAAGGTGGAGGTGAAGGCGATGATTGCGAAGAAAATGGAGAAACAGGTGAAACAGGTTCTGGTAACAATGATATTTTAGTTTGGTCAGAGGAATTTGATACCGACGGAGCACCCTGTAGTGGAACTTGGGGTTATAATACCGGTGCTGGTGGCTGGGGTAATGGAGAATCTCAATATTATACCGATAGACCAGAAAATGTTATTGTCGAAAATGGAATCCTAAAAATTACTGCAATTGCAGAATCTTACAATGGAAGTGAATATACTTCCGCTCGATTGTTATCCAAAGATAAATTTGATTTCCAATATGGTAGAGTTGAAGTTAGAGCTAAACTCCCTGAAGGAGGCGGTACTTGGCCTGCTATTTGGATGTTAGGTGCAAATATTGATGAAGTAAGTTGGCCTTTTTGTGGCGAGATAGATATTATGGAACATAAAGGGAATAATCAAAACCGAATATATGGATCATTGCATTATCCCGGTAATTCCGGAGGAAACTCTAATACTGACTCTGTTTCTGTTCCAAACGTTTCTACCGAATTTCACAATTATGAGATAGAATGGACGGAATCCTCAATCAACTTTTTTGTAGATGGAGAACAATACCATAGTTTTTCTAATAATTCAAATGTTCCTTTTAATCAAGAATTTTTCTTCATTCTAAATGTTGCTATGGGGGGAGATTTTGGTGGTAGTATAGATCCACTGTTTGAACAATCTAGTATGGAAATTGATTATATACGAGTATATCAATAATGAAAAAACTATTTACAATAAAATTAGTATTTCTCTATATCTTTTTGGCAGGTTTTCTTTTCTCCTGTACAGAACTTTTTTCCAATGGAAATGGTGCTGACGATTTAATAAGCTTGGATCAAAAGGTGGAAACCCTTCTCTCTAAAATGACCTTGGAAGAGAAAATTGGTCAAATGAATCAATACAATGGTTTTTGGGACTTTACAGGACCAGCTCCAAAAGGAGGTCATGCTGAAAAGAAATACGATGATTTAAAAAACGGATTGGTTGGCTCCATGCTCAATGTAAGAGGGGTCAAAGACGTTACTGCAGTACAAAAAGTTGCAGTAGAACAATCCAGATTAGGAATTCCTCTCATTATAGGATTTGATGTTATACATGGATATAAAACCATTAGTCCTATTCCAATTGCAGAGGCAGCAAGCTGGGATTTAGATGCTATCAAAAAATCAGCAGAAATGGCTGCACTTGAATCTTCTGCTGCTGGAATTAATTGGACTTTTGCCCCAATGGTTGATATTTCAAGAGATGCGAGATGGGGTAGAGTTATGGAAGGTGCTGGTGAAGATCCTTATTTAGGAAGTAAAATAGCAGAAGCTCGAGTAAATGGATTTCAAGGAAATAATTTGTCACTCAACTCAACTATAGCTGCCTGTGCAAAACATTTTGCAGCATATGGATTTGCCGAAGGAGGAAGAGACTATAATACTGTTGATATTGGAACATCTACACTATATAATATGGTATTTCCTCCATTTATAGCTGCAAAAAATGCTGGAGTGAAGACCTTCATGAACTCTTTTAATGAACTAAATGGAGTTCCTGCTACAGGAAACAAATATTTACAAAGAGACATCTTAAAAGAGGAATGGGCTTATGATGGTTTTATTGTTTCAGATTGGGGATCGATTACAGAAATGATCGCTCATGGTCATGCCAAAGACGGAAAACATGCTGCAGAATTAGCATTAAATGCAGGTTCCGATATGGATATGGAATCTCATTTGTATGTTAAACATCTTGAAAATCTTGTAGGTGACGATAAAGTTGATCTAAATTTTATTGATGATGCTACAAGAAGAATTTTAAAAGTTAAATATGAACTGGGTCTTTTTGATGATCCATACAAATACTGCAATCTCGAAAGAGAAAAAGAAATTACTGGTAGTGAAGAAATTAATAACGCTGCACTTGACATAGCTAAAAAATCAATTGTATTATTAAAAAATAATAACAATTTACTCCCTTTAAAAAAAGAAGGACAAAAAATAGCTCTTATAGGAGCTTTAGCGTCCGACAAAACAAGTCCATTGGGAAGTTGGAGAATTGCTGCTGATGACAACACTGCAATTTCAGTGCTTGAGGGCATGAACCAATACTCAGGTAATACAGTTACCTTCGCTAAAGGTGCTGACCTTACTCATGGGAAAACTGAATTTGTCACTGAATTAAAAATTAATACAACTGATAAAAGTGAATTTAAGAAAGCTAAAGAAGTAGCTAGAAATGCGGATGTGGTTGTAATGGTTCTTGGAGAACACGGTTTTCAAAGTGGAGAAGGTAGAAGTAGAGCTTCTCTAGATTTGCCTGGTGTACAACAAGAATTACTAGAAGAAATATTTAGTGTGAATTCAAATATAGTATTGGTGCTCAATAATGGTAGACCTTTGGCTATTAATTGGGCAGACGAAAACATACCTGCTATACTTGAGGCTTGGCAATTAGGTACCCAAAGTGGACATGCAATTGCACAGGTATTATATGGAGATTACAATCCTAGCGGAAAACTTCCTATGACTTTCCCACGAAATGTAGGACAAGTGCCTTTATACTATAATTATAAAAATACAGGAAGACCAAATTTACCAGGCCCAGACAGTGTTTTTTGGTCACATTACAATGATGAAGAAAACACTCCTTTATATCCTTTCGGCTATGGTTTAAGTTATTCAACATTCAAATACAGCAATCTTAGTATTACAAATAATTTTGAGAAGAACTCAAAAATAGAAATTACTATAGATGTTAAAAATACGGGTACTATCGAAGGAAAAGAAGTTGTTCAGTTATACATTAGAGATAAATACGCTAGTATAACAAGACCCGTTAAAGAACTTAAGGGATTCGAACTATTAAACTTAAAAGCTGGAGAAACAAAAGCTGCAAAGTTTGAACTCACTGAAAAAGAATTAGGTTTTTATGATAATGAAGGAAAATGGATCCTTGAGAAAGGAGAATTTGAAGTATATGTGGGAACTAATTCTCAAACTCAAAATAAAAAATCATTTGAACTCAAATAATAATTAACCCCATTAAATTATAAGAAAATGAAAAAACAATATTTATTACTGATGTTTTTAGCAGGCATATTTACCGCAATATCTCAAAATGCCCCTATAGATTTCGAAGCTGGTGGTAATGGAGCAGATTGGACTTGGACAGTATTCGAGAATGATACAAACCCACCTCTAGAAATCGTTGTAAATCCTGACCCTTCTGGAATTAATACTTCAGAAACAGTAGCTAAATTTACAGCATTACAACTTGGGCAACCCTACGCAGGTGTAGAATCAATGCATGGTTCAGACATAGGTACATTTGATTTAACTGCATCGAATGCTTTGGTAAATATTATGGTGTATAAAACTAAAATAAGTGATGTTGGAATAAAATATGTAACTCCTTCGGGAGGAGCACAAATGGAGCTTAAAGTTGCTAATACAGTTGTTAACCAATGGGAATTAATTACCATTGATTTTTCAGACTATATTGGTTTAGGAGAAACCACAGGCTTGGATCAGATTGTAATTTTTCCTGATTTTATTGCCCGTGATGCAGACGATGTCATTTATTTTGATAATATTTCTTTTGGTCCATTTGAATCTGGAGAAAACATTGAATTGCCAGTTGATTTTGAATTAGATACCGATTATGGTCTTATAGGTTTTGAAGGAGCTGAATCTGCCGTAGTTGCAAATCCGGATACATCTGGAGAGAATACCAGTGAAACGGTCGTTGAAACCATCAAGACTGAAGGAGCACAATTTTACGCAGGAACAGCAATGGGTCTTGATGCGCCGATTGATTTTTCTGAATCAGAGATCATATCTATAAAAACATGGTCACCAAAGGCAGATATACCAGTGCGATTAAAGTTAGAGGCAGCTGGAGACGTTTTTGTTGAATTAGATACCAATACAACACTTGAAAATCAATGGGAAACTTTGACTTGGGACTTTTCTGGACAAACTGCAGGAATCGATTTTACTACGGTAGTTGTTTTCTTTGAGTTTGTACCTGATTTACCAGGTGACGGTTCAACTTATTATTATGATGACATCGAAGTGGCACAAGCCTTATCAATAAGTGATTATGAATCTTTTTCGGTTAGCTCATTTCCAAATCCAGTGAACGATACTTGGAATGTTTCATCTGCAGATGAAATTTCTCAAATAAATATATATAACATTCTAGGAGAAAATATAAAAACTGTTTCTCCTCACATGAATACTTATTCGTTAGATATGAGCCATTTTAATTCTGGAATTTACCTAATGAAAATAGTTTCCTCAATAGGGGAAACCCACACTTTAAAAGTGTTAAAAAACTAATTTAATAACTTAATATGAATATCATGAAACAATTTTATTTTTTAATTTTACTAACTTTTGGTTTTGCCTTTCAAGGTATAGCTCAAAATGCAGTTACGGTAAATGCCAGTGCTACCCAAAATGGTTATGCTAATGTATTTTTCACAGATGGCAACTTTGCTTTTGGCGGACCTTGGGGAGTACCAGACCTAAAAACAGTAGTTGATGCGGGAGCCAACAGTTTGACCTTGCAACCCAACTTTAATACTTGGGGTGACGGTACAGATTCTTTTTGGGTAGATCAAACTACAGGTCTTGGTAATAAAATATTTGAAGGAAATACCTATGTTGAAGACAATTCTCTTGTGGGAAGCCAACTCGACTTTGAAGGATCTGTATCTTCTTACACGATTAGCTCTGATTATCAGGTATATGCTTTTATAAAGGTATTTAATTCAGATTTTTCTTTTGAGAAAAAAGAAGAAGTTCAATTAACATCTACAGGAGCTTTTTCAGTTTCTTACACAAACGTTGAAGCTACAGATGCGGTGGTTCAATATGGATTTAGAGTAGTAGGTCTCAATGCCAATCCTGCTAATGAAGCTGCATTGGGAAGTGTTGTGGTTGGTGAAATACCTTCTACAACAGTAACGGTCAATGCTAGTGCGACTCAAAATGGTTATGCTAATGTATTTTTTACAGATGGTAACTTTGCTTTTGGTGGACCTTGGGGAGTACCTGACCTAAAAACAGTAGTAGATGCGGGAGCCAACAGTTTGACCTTGCAACCTAACTTTAATACTTGGGGTGACGGTACAGATCCTTTTTGGGTAGATCAAACTACAGGTCTTGGTAATAAAATATTTGAAGGAAATACCTATGTTGAGGATAACACTTTAGTGGGAATTCAAGTCAACTTTGAAGGATCTGTATCTTCTTATACGATCAGTCCTGATTATCAGGTATATGCTTTTATAAAAGTATTTAATTCAGATTTTTCTTTTGAGAAAAAAGAAGAGGTTGAATTAACAGCCACAGGTAATTTTTCTGTTTCTTACACAAATGTAGAAGCTGCAGATGCGGTGGTTCAATATGGATTTAGAGTTGTAGGTCTCAATGCCAATCCTGCAAATGAAACTGCTTTGGGAAGTGTTGTGGTTGGAGAGCCGGTAGCTCCTGATCTTGTAGAATTTCCGGTTACTTTTGAGAGCGCTACAGCAAATTATAATGTAGTTGGTTTTGGAGGTGTAGAACCGGCAGTAGAGGCAAATCCAGATCCATCAGGAGAAAATACGAGTAATACGGTAGTTAGAAGTACCAAGACAGCAGGAGCTGAATTTTGGGGTGGAGCAGAAATGTC
>JAAEPP010000759.1 GCA_024232495.1 Flavobacteriaceae bacterium | reverse complement strand
CACAACAAATAAAGACACTTACACTGATGTAGTACACACCTACAAATAATATATAATCACCCTTCGACGAAGGCAATACGGTTATCTAGATACCTCGCTTGGTATGCTATTAGTTTGATACTCTGCTAATGACATATATCCGCTAGGCATACGGAGAGCTATCATTTAACATGTCGTGGTTTATATAATTTGTAAAAGTCGGAATCATCAGCAATCTAGTGCAATTGAATATAGATATATAACATATGTCTGCAATTGCAAAATTCAAACTATTTTTACTACAAATAATAAATATATCATGCTTTTGTGTCAACCAATCAAAAAAAACACAATTAAAATCATTTATTTAGTTGAATTAATTATTACTCAACTTATACTCTGTGAAAAATGGATATTTAAAAAAAAAAAATTAATAAGTAGGCGGTGGGTTACTGCAGCGGCACCATAGGATTATCTCGGTGAGGGCTTGACGGGAGACCTATGGGAAAAAGAATTTGGCTTGGGTGTGGTGGTGCGAGTCCATAGGATAAAGTCGGTGGACAGGCCCTTTAAAAGTATGTATTTTATTAATTGGGGCGTCAGACCCATATAGAGTCAGTTTGGATTTTTTTGAAAAATTGACTGACCTACGTCTAATTCAGACATTTTTTCAAAAATTT
>JAAEPP010000758.1 GCA_024232495.1 Flavobacteriaceae bacterium | reverse complement strand
GTGTCAGCAAGGAGTTGAACCCAGATCGATTGCTTTGAAGGCAACCATGCTAGCTGCTACACCACTTACACTTGTTGTTAAATAGTGAGTTGTAGTTTACATATATGCTGTTTTATTCTGTTTGGAGTTTTGATGATTAAGCATTCAAAACTGTGTCAGCCGGGAGTTGAACCCGGATCGATTGCTAGGAAGGCAACCATGCTAGCCGCTACACCACTGACACTTGTTGTTAAATAATGAGTTGTAGTTTGCATATTTGGTGTTTAATTCTTTTTGGAGTTTTGATGGTGAAGCATTCAAAACTGTGTCAGCCAAAAGTTGAACCCGGATCGATTGCTAGGAAGGAAACCATGCTTGCCGATACACCACTGACACTTGTTGTTAAATAATGAGTTGTAGTTTTAATATATGGTTTTTTATTCTGTTTTGAGTTTTGATGATTAAGCATTCAAAACTGTGTCAGCCGGGTGTTGAACACGGATCGATTGTTTGGAAAGCAACCATGCTAGCCGCTTCACCACTGACATTTGTTGTCAAATAATGAGTTGTAGTTTGCATATATGGTTTTTTATTCTGTTTTGAGTTTTGATGATGAAGCATTCAAAACTGTGTCAGCCGGGAGTTGAACCCGGATCGATTGCTTGGAAGGCAACCATGCTAGCCGCTACACCACTGAC
>JAAEPP010000757.1 GCA_024232495.1 Flavobacteriaceae bacterium | reverse complement strand
AATGCTTTTAAAAATTGCTGTGCTTCTGATATTGTATCGAAAGGGCATTGATACCATTTACCATCGCTATTTTCTTTGATGAAACCTGTTAATGAAAACTTGTCCTTGAAACTATAACTGTCTTTTCCGTCATACGGTACAGCCTCAACAGTTATATTATTAAAATCACCAACACTATCTAAGTAGTTAAAGAATCCCTTTTCTTTTTGCTTGAAAGTGATCGGGAAGCCTTTAAATTGTAATGCAGTGCTAAAGGTTACACCTTCACCAATTTCCTTACCTTCATGTGTTCTATCCCTTGCATGGTACAAGGTATTAGCTAAGTAATGCATAGGCTCGTCACTGCTCACTAAATGCCATTTAATCAAATGCTTTAGCTCAGGAAAGTGTTTGATTATTTCCTCATGTATACAACCGCCCATATAATTATACTTATCACTTCTACAGCCTTTTTTGTAAATATCGCCTGTAATAGCAAATGTATTATGACCGTTGCTGCACTCATCATCATATCTAACAGTTACTAAAATATCGCAATCAATGCCGTCATATTTTATGACCTTTGCATATTTGATTTTTTGATTTTTAGTTGTATATGTTTTTTTCAGTAGCATCCTTGCAGCTGCTTTACCTATACATGTCCGCGTTGAGGGTGAAGGTAGCGCGTTTCTGCTAATCTCTTTTAAATCCCTCGCTAATTTCATATTAATTGGCGACTTGTCCCAAATCCACGAATTTTGTACCATTCTAACAACATCGTTGAAATGCTCACACTTTGATTTTCTTAGCTTGTCTACGCCAATATTTAAGCTAATAAACTGTATTGTTTCATTAGTTACAAACTGACTATAATAGTCGTCATGTAATTCACTGCTGTTTTTCATATATTGGTTTCTTGTAATTTTCATTTTTGTTCACCTTTTTTGTGGGTTTATTTTTTAAATTATTTGTTTAATACTTTTCAGAAAAAATCATACTTATGGATAATTTGAATACCCTTTATATAAATGTATAAGTTAACTATTGATCTCGGGTTAATAGTTAAGTCTTGGATATTGCCCTTTATATAGCCGTTAAACTTTTGAACTGTGTTTATTGCTTGCCATGCAGTAAGATCATGTTTTTTTAGCCACTGCTCAGCTTGATCATGTAAAGCAACATAATAGTTTTTATTAAAAGCATGGAAATGTAGATCATCAGTGCTTTGAAGCTGTTGATCTTCGATAATTTGTATAACGTGCGCTTTTAGCTCTTGCTCTATTGATTTAATCATTTT
>JAAEPP010000756.1 GCA_024232495.1 Flavobacteriaceae bacterium | reverse complement strand
CAAGTTTTGCAAGCGTTGTTCGTAGGTTGAAATATTTTCTAGGATCAGAGTTTTAGTATTGGTTGATAGTTTTCGTTAATCAGTTGTAGATTACTACTTTAGTCTATTTCGAACTTCTGTGGTTACTTTCGCTTGCAACGAAGAATTTAGTGCTGTTAATCAAGATAATTTGTTTCGCTGGGAACGTCGCTAAACACTGGGGTTTTCGCGGGAATTCCGAAAGATTGCTGCAGGCCTACTCTGTCTTTCACGTGGTTTCGTCCACCAATTTGCTCAACAATCAACATTGGATGATGGTGAGGTCTTTCTTAATTTTTTACCTACCGACAGTTGTAAACTCTGTTTACCTATGACTTTTCGTCTTTCCTCAACAAGGTAAGTTTCAGTTTACTCCTACTTTGAGCAGCCAATTGTCTTATTGAATTGATCTTAACTGTTTACCGGGTTGGCCCTAAACACGTTACAGTTCTTAGCCAACGTTGCCGTTTTTGCAGTTACACTTTGAAATTATTAAGTATCACAACTCTGTTATTATGACAACTGCCATTCTCTCTCCGGAT
>JAAEPP010000755.1 GCA_024232495.1 Flavobacteriaceae bacterium | reverse complement strand
TCTGCTGATGAATCTTCTTTTACCACCTGGAGGTCCTATTTGCATTGATGGTTGGTCATCTCCGTCTTCTTTCCTGAGCTCTCTTCCTATCTTTGGTGGCATGTCTCTGGTGATGGAGCTTCTTTTACCACCTGGAGGTCCTATTTGCATTGATGGTTGGTCATCTCCGTCTTCTTTCCTGAGTTGCCTTCCTATCTTTGGTGGCATGTCTCTGATGATGGAGCTTCTTTTACCACCTGGAGGCCCTGGTTGCATTGATGGTGCGTCATCTCCGTCTTCTTTCCTGAGCTCCCTTCCTATCTTTGGTGGGATGTCTCTGCTGATGGAACTTCTTTTACCACCTGGAGGTCCTATTTGCATTGATGGTTGGTCATCTTCGTCTTCTTTCTTGAGCTCCCTTCCTATCTTTGGTGGCATGTCTCTGGTGATGGAGCTTCTTTTACCACCTGGTGGTCCTATTTGCATTGATGGTTGGTCATCTCCGCCTTCTTTCCTGAGCTCTCTTCCTATCTGTGGTGGCATGTCTCTGCTGATGAACCTTCTTCTACCACCTCGAGGTCCTATTT
>JAAEPP010000754.1 GCA_024232495.1 Flavobacteriaceae bacterium | reverse complement strand
ATTTGAAGTGTTTTTGCACAAATTAAATTTTACAGTTACTCGGCACCATTGTCTGAACCACAATGGTTCTGTTCTCCTGGGATCATCTAGTTTTGTTATTATTCCAGACTTTGACGTGGAAATTCGCTCTGTGTTGTGATACAAAAATCAATCATCTCTAAAATCAGACTTTTTAGAGTGAGAATTTTTTTAGAGTTTGGAAAATTAAAAGATTCCAATAGGAAAAGAAAAATTTTGGGTAGTTGAATTTATCTTCTTCCGTTGACTGATTAAAAATAAGGAGGCATGGTTTTAACCGTTTCTTAATAATTTTGTGTTACGGTACTTGGTATCTTATTGAAAGGCCACTAATAAATATATATGATGAAGGAAACGCGTTCATCGGGGAAAAAATTCTGTGAATCTGTCAGTAGCAATTCTCATAATTCTAGACTGCCTAATGAGGTTTGTCAAAACAGTGGCTTAGTTATTTCCTCAAGTAAAGTCGCTTTTATTTTGCTTTTGTTAAAGCCAGTTTTTCTTCGTCTTCTTAATTTGTGCTCCAGAAATTTTCTTTGTTCTATGTCGAAGTTTTATGGCGAAAACCAGTTGCCACAACAAAAGGAATACAGCATTCATTTTGAAGGTCATTTTGTCAGTATTCATTTATGTAGAGGCCTCATGCCTAATCTTTGAGCTTGGAACTGACTCTCATTCTAATTCTCGTTTCATCAAAACAAAATTATGCATAATTGTTCCAGCTTTTTAAGAATAATAAATGTTTTCGGTTTGACGTTGCTTGAGAAACAAAGCGCTCTTATCTTAAATTAAAAATCGGGAAGTGAAATTCGGAATGTTATTGTTATACTTTTCAAAAAGTGATTTTAAACAATGAGTTGTTTTACTTCAATTTTT
>JAAEPP010000753.1 GCA_024232495.1 Flavobacteriaceae bacterium | reverse complement strand
AACCCTTATTGCAGAGCTAAGTTTTCACCAAGTTTCATTGGGTACCGAACCATAAGAAACCCTCGAGATAATAAGTTCTAGTCTGTTTTCAAGGACAGAAATGTTGTAATACGTATGTTATCAACGTTTTAGAGCAAACGTAATCGTTTTATTCCAAGCGAAAGGCGTACTTTATAAGAAATTGAGGTGAACTCTAATTGCGGGGCTAAATTTTCACTAATTTTCATGGGGTACTATAAAAAACCCTCGGTGTAATAAGTTCTAGGCTGTTCCCATGGACAGAACTGTTGTAATACGAATGTTTACAACATTTTAGAGCAAACGGAATCGTTGCAATCCATACGAAAAGCGTACTTTATAAGAATTTGAGGTGAACTCTTATTGCAGGGCTAAGTTTTCACCAAGTTTCATTGGGTACCGAACCATAAGAAACCCTCGAGATAATAAGTTCTTGTCTGTTCCCAAGGACAGAAATGTTGTAATACGTATGTTTCCAACGTTTTAGAGCAAACAAAATCATTTAAATCCATGCAAAAGGCGTACTTTATAAGAAATTGAGGTGAACTCTTATTGCGAGGATAAGTTTTCACTTAGTTTCATGGAGAACAAACAAAAACCGTCGACGTAAAAAGTTCTAGGCTGTTCCCATGGATAGAACTCTTGTATTAAGTATGTTTACAACTTTTT
>JAAEPP010000752.1 GCA_024232495.1 Flavobacteriaceae bacterium | reverse complement strand
TTCAATTTCATTCTATTCAACAACATATTACTTACAATATTACTGTAAAAGATAAAGATTAAACTATATAAAAAATAAGCGCAAAATTATTAACAGTGTTTTTCGATATAATATGATAAGTTGTTGTCTAGGACACTGAGATGAATCATAACGATTTTCGAGCCCAGTGCCCTAAATTAAGTTAAATCAATAAGGTATACAATGACACACTTTTTAAATATGAATACCTTAAAATTCATGTAAAGTGAGAATGTAAAGTGGGATTAAATAAATTTCAAAATATTTATTTTTTCCCTAAATTTTGAGTCTCGCAACAATTGATTGATGCATTCAGATGAAAAAAGTGTGTTTAGTAACATTTTACAAATTACAATTTGAAAAAAAAAAATTTTTATATTTAAACAATTTGACAGAACTAGAAGATTATATGGAGTATAATAAGAAAGAAAACAAAAAACAAAAACATAAAAAAGGATAAAAGGTGAAATGAAGGGGGGGGTGAGCGGCGATAGAAAACGTGTTACTTGGTTGGGTGGAAAAACAGGTTTTCAGAGCTTATCAGATTCAGCTGAATAGGTTTGCAAAATATAATTACGATAAAGTTTGGTAAAGTTACTTTTGCTTCGTGTATTTTTGATTTCTAATGGTACTTGATTCCAGATCTTTACGCCATTGAAGGCCAAAAATTTCTTCCTTGTGTCAGTTCTGATAAATGGCAAACTAAAGTTGTTGTTATTAGCATGGCGAGTTTTATAATTATGCCTTTTGTTCGCTTTTTCAAAGAGCGTATTTAAATTTGATACGTCATTGTTGTTATAAATATCATGCATGAATTTAGCAGTTTCAAGTTTACAGCGATCTTCAAATTTTATAAATCTGAGTTTAGAAAATAATGGAGTTGCTTTAGCTTTAAAATCTTCAAAGCAAATAATTCTGACAGCTTTATTCAAGTTAGTATGGATTGTATTGGTTAAATATTTAGGTGCGTTACCCCAAGCTGTAATTGCATAGTTAATATGGGGAGAGATGAAGGCATTGTAAAGATTTCTAAGCACTGCTTGTGGGACAAAGTATCTCATTTTTGCGAGAATGCCAATCCCTTTCGAAATCTTAATATTTATTTGTTTAATATGTTGTTTCCAGTTGAGATTATTGTCAATTAGTACTCCTAAATATTTTATGTAATTTTTCTCTACAATGGGGGTATCGTTAATCATTATATTAGTTTTGAATGATGTTGACTTCTTTTTAGATAATAAGAGAAAGTTTGATTTAGCTACATTTAAAGTCAGCCTATTGGCAGAGAGCCAGTCTGAAACTTTCTTCAGTTCATTATTAACAATAATTTCAAGCTCATGCTGATTTTTATGTGAGAAAAAAATGCTGGTATCATCAGCAAAAAGATGGAACTTTAAAATTTCCGAACAATTAGGCATATCATTTATATATAAAAGAAAGAGGAGAGGTCCAAGCACACTCCCTTGGGGGACACCATGTGTAACGTTCCGAGATTCAGATAGGAAACCATTAATGTAAACTTTTTGGGTGCGATCAGAAAGATATGATTTAAACCAATCTAGAGCAGTTCCTCTAATCCCATAATGAGAAAGCTTAGATAATAATATTTCGTGGTCGACTGTATCAAATGCTTTAGCAAGATCTAAAAAAATACAACAAGAGAATTCTTTATATTCAATTGCATTAGTAAGTTGATCACATAAGTTAAGATGTTGATTTACGTTATGATATCGCCATTTTAAGTTGTTGATTTACGTTTTTGAAAGCCAAATTGTTGAGGATATAAAATTTCATGCTTTTCTAAGAATTTAGTAAGTCGATTGTGCATAAGCCTTTCAAAGATTTTGTTAAAAATTGGCAATAAGGATATTGGACGATAATTTGATACTTCTAATTTAGAATTAGCCTTGTGAATAGGAATTACTTTTGCAAACTTAAGAAGGGATGGATGTTGCCCTGTACTAAAAGATTCATTTATTAACTCAGCCAGAACACTTGATAGAGAATCAGAAATGTATTTTACCATTTTTATTGGAATTTCATAAGAATCTGGTGATTTGGAGTCTTTAAGCATCATTATTTCATCTTTTACTTCATTAGGTTCAACAGGTGATATAAAGAAACTATCTGACATTTGGTTTTTTAAGAAACTTCTATAATCATCTTTAGAAGGACCTAGTTTATTTGCTAATGTAGGGGCTATGTTTGTAAAAAAATTATTGAAAACATTTGCTATTTGTTTATCGTCAGATATAAATTTACCCTTATAATCGAGATCGATCTTTTGTTGAGATTTTCGTTTATTTTTATTCAAGATTTCATTTATCCCTTTCCAAATTAGTCTAGAATCCTTTTTAAAGCTATCAAAGTATGCAGTGTAGTGATTTTGTTTACTTTGTTTGATAACACGGTTTAGTGTATTTCTGTATTTCTTATAACGTTGAAACCAAAATGCATCCTTAGTTTTAATGTACTTTTTCAGTATAGAATTTTTGGTTGATATTGACTTTAAGATACCATTTGTAATCCAAGGTTTACGTTGTAGTTTCTTAAGACGCTTAGACTTTTTTTTTAACGGAGCATGTTTATTTAATAAGTCAAGAAATTTATTGTGAAAAGCTTCATATTTAAGATTAAGGGAAGATGTTGCATTGCTTGAATAAGGATTAATTTCTTTAGCTTCATATATATAATTTTCTTTATTAAAATTCCGATAATCTCTTATCATTGTCTGTTCTTTAACTTTAATTTTATTCCCAGTTTCAAAAAATGTGAAACTAGGTAGATGATCAGATATCTTATCAATCAAGTTTCCGCTTATTGTTGTTGGTTCTAGAGAGTTTATAAAGATGTTATCAATCAGGCTGGGAGAGGAGTTGTCAACTATTCTTGTTGGCTTTATTATCAAAGGTTTAAAGAAATTTGACAGCATTAAGTTAAGGAAAGAATCAGCAATAGGCGATTTATCTACTTTGAGAAGGTCAATGTTAAAATCACCACTTAAAAAAATTAACTTATTTTCCCTTGTCAGTTTAGATAAAGTCGTCTGCAGATAGTCCAAAAATGAGGAGGGGTTTTTTCGAGGATGATTATATACCACACCTATTATTGTGTTTTGCTTAGCATTATTGTCTAATTCAACCCAATGGGCTTCAAATTCACATTCAGCGCTTTTATAAGATTTGTTGATATCATCTCTTGAAATATAAGAAAGATGGTCAGCAATGAAAACACCACACCCACCTTTCCTATTGCTACCTATTTGCCCTGAATAATTATGAAATCCTTCAAGCTTGATCTGAGTTATAAATTTATCATTATCATTAGTGTGCCATGTTTCACTTAAAGCGATTACGTCAAATTTAAAATCAAGATTATCAAGTAGGATTTCTATATTTTCAATATTCTTAGAAACAGATGAAATATTTGTATGAAAAATACTTGAAATTTTATGTACGTTAACAGATAGAGATTTTATTAATTTATGAAATTCGTGATTATCATAGTAATTGAAGTTGGAAAAATTATCTAAGCTTGTCTCTATATCGTTTTTAAAAAGTACTTCATGTTCTTTGAAAGTTAGTTTACAAGTTTCAAGCTGTTCAAGGTGACTGGAATCAGACAAAGAAGTAGCTGTTGAGCTGCATTTACAAGGAAAACTAGAATTATAAGAAAGATTAATAACAGCACAGTCTTCAAGAGGGAAAAATGGAAGCGAGG
>JAAEPP010000751.1 GCA_024232495.1 Flavobacteriaceae bacterium | reverse complement strand
ATACAACTCATCTCCTTGACTGTAAAGCACATCACCTGTCTTTATAACCTTTCCTTGTTTAAATTGTATCTTAACCTTAGGAATAACTTTAAGAGATTTAGACTGTCCCTTAAAAACAATGGGATAGAAGTATACTCCCCTATCCCAACAGTGTCTAATTGCATCTATTAAATCTACGTCAAATAGATAATCTGTCTTAACTTTCTTAGCCATACTATAACGCTATGTTATTATCTATTATCTCTATAAGATGTCTTAATTGACTTCTCTCATATTCTCCTATTGTATTACCCTCTATTATTAAAAGGTAATTATCTTTTACTGTTTCTACTATTTTTGTATCTATCATATTAAAATAAATCATTCATTACACAATCGTAAACAAATCCGTCTACATCATTTAGTTCGTCTAACTGCTCTACAGTCATTTCCTTACCTTTGTACTCTGCATAGCTTATATAAGCGTCAGAGAAATCAGGATAATCAGCGAAGTCTACTCCGTCTAATTCAATACTTTCTACATAATTTAAGTCAAAATTCATATCTATTGGTTTTAATGTTAATAATATAATAAGTCACAGTCTATCTCATAGCAAACTGTAGATGGCACTCCGTTAACTGTATAGTTAAGGCACTCTTCACAAGGCTCAGGTGT
>JAAEPP010000750.1 GCA_024232495.1 Flavobacteriaceae bacterium | reverse complement strand
GGGGACTTGAGGGACTGAAGGCGGTGGACTAGCATAACACAGTCCTTCAGTCCGGACTGGGGGACTGAGGGACTGGGGACTGGGGGACTGGAGGATTTGGAGGACTGGGGGACTTGGGGGACTGAAGGCGGCGGACTAGTATCACACAGTCCTTCAGTCCGTGACTGAAGGACTCAAGACACATCAGTGCTGTGCAGTGCAGTGCAGGGCCCATCATATTCACTGCAATGAGTCCGTGAGTCTGTGTAGTCTGTGTAGTCTGTGAGTCTGTGTATTGCAGTGCAGTGCAGTGTCTCTCAGTCCCCCTGAAGGGACTGAGAGACATGGACTGACGTGGAGGACTGAAGGTGGAGGACTAAGGGACTGGGGAACTGGGAGACTGGGGGACAGTACTTCAGTCCGTGACTGAAGGACTCAAGACACACAGTGTAGTGCAGTGCAGTGCAGGGCCCATCATATTTATTGCAATTAGTCTGTGAGTCTGTGTCTACACAGTCCTCAGTCCTCACTCCCTAGTCCTCAGTCCTCAGTCGCAAGTCCTCAGTCCTCAGTCCTCAGTCCTCAGTCCTCAGTCCTCAGTCCCCAGTCCTCAGTCCTCAGTCCTCAGTCCCCACCCCCCAGTCCTGACCCGTCTGCCCCGCCTCTCCCTGGATCCC
>JAAEPP010000749.1 GCA_024232495.1 Flavobacteriaceae bacterium | reverse complement strand
TACAAATTAGAATTCTAAATTTTTAAAGGAGCTTCGGTGAGCAAACTGGAGTTAAGAAGCTTTTTAAGAACCACTTATCTTCTCTTCAACCTTCCTATATGTTATATATTTGTTTATAACGCCATGAAAGACAGTAAGTACCAACCATCACCCTAGCCTAACATACTGCCCTTATGATACATTCTTGAATTTCAAATTTAGAATTGTCTTCAGAAATAACCATAAAATTTATTTTAATCTGCCTCTTCCAGGCCCGGCAATATTGGTCCGGTTGGTGCGGCCAACTGTTGGCCGCACCAACTTTTGGGCCAAAACACCCCTTTTGTCAAAGATGATATTGGTTTTTATAACACTAGATTTTTACGGTAGATTTGGGTTCAAATTTTCATGGGGTATGCCCCCCAGACCCAAGAAGTTTAGCTTGAACCGGACCAACTCTGAAGAGCCCCTGCCAGGCCTATCTTGTACAAGTTTCATTTTCTTTTGCTAACTTGTTATCATTTTTTAATTTTCCAAATAAACTTTTTTTCTCTAGGACATGCAATATATATTTTAAATTCACTGCACTAGTTTATCAAATATCAATCTATCGTTATAGATTCCTTCAAAGTATATCCTATCGTGAATTCAACCGCCTGATGCATGGATACTTGGGAAGGAATAAAAGAATCCAACTATCTGCCTGTGCATATATAGCTATTCGAATAGCAGTTCCAGTTGAAGCAGGCAAGGTGACTGGTTGTATCGAGGAATCACCAATTGACTCCGATTAAATGTGATATTTCTATGAAGTAATATATGTATTACTGGACTTTATTTT
>JAAEPP010000748.1 GCA_024232495.1 Flavobacteriaceae bacterium | reverse complement strand
CTTTTACAGATTGGTCTGTTTCAGATGGATTGTGGACCAGGTCCTGTGCTAGCAGTTTCATAAAAAGAGTTTTTGTCCATAAGGGCATTTGGAACCAAATCGGAGCCTCCAAAGTTTTGAGAAACACCATTTGGGCCAAAACTGCTTTCCGAGGGTGTCCGAGGTTTCTGCAACATGGTTCAATATGACATTGTAACCAGATGCCACATTCCTGTTGACTTCACTTTTTGGTCGGATCACTCTGAAAGCCATCAGATCACTTTACAGCCGGTGAAATCTGTCTTTTCCTCCCGCCGGCAGCCTCACACTGGCGCCTCAGCGGCCGGTTATTCCCATGGGACTGTGAGCTGGCTGCAGGCCCAGGACCTCTGTGAAGTGCCCCATACTTCTAGTGTATAAATTGCAAATGGCAAATTGATATTGTACTATGACCAGCAGAAATGCACTTTGTGCTAATGCATCAAGGATAAATTAATCCATACTGTGTTCTAATGGTCGCCCCCCTCCCTGGCCACCAGTCCCTGGTAGAGGGCGAGCATGTTG
>JAAEPP010000747.1 GCA_024232495.1 Flavobacteriaceae bacterium | reverse complement strand
TCGCAACGTAGTGCAGAGGAAATGGAGATTTCTCCTTAGGTCGGAGGACGACCTAGTCCGCCGTCAGCACAGCTGGGCGGCGGACGGAAACCGGTTTTTCCACAGGAAAACACGTTTCTTCAGACGAGCTTGGTCGCTCGAAGAGTGAAGATGTATTCTTCACTCTCTGTGGGGAACGGAGCTTCAGACGGCGGGATGTTCGGGGCCTACGGGGGGGACCAGGTCATGCTCAGCTTCAAATGCAGTTGTGCACCATTGATCCCTTCTGATCCGAGCTGATCCGTACTGATTTGATTGATCCGAGCTGATATTTGATTGATTCGAGCTGATATTTGATTGATACGAGCTGATATTTGATTGATCCGAGCTGTTATTTGATTGTGCATCGGCCGAATGGTCGTTTCGACGTCTGCAGTGATGTACAGTCGAACAACATTGATTGTATCGGGCACTGCTGGTGCGAATTGATGCAGAGCAGTGTCTACGCATCGTTTCAGGCAGGGGGTCATGGAGGATGGTTGGCGAGGGAGGCTGCGACATGTCCGGGCGGCAGTCAGCGCTGGACTTCGTCAAGAACTGGCTGTTCAACGAGAGGGAGGAACAGGTCATGACATCTAGCAGAATATGCTCCGTTGAGAATGTCGACTCTTTGATAGGTTTCAAAGCTAAGCATACTTTGACAACTTGCAAAGTTTTTGTAATAACCATATGTGTTTTCTTTCACGGCCTGTCGGGTCGGATTCATAGACTTTGTTGCCCTATGCAGCTGAGCAGGTCGTATACAACATAAGATTGATGTTATGTGATACGATGCTGCACTTATACAGTGCTTTAAGCAGTGCAGAGCAGTTTCTACTTGCCAGTGCAGGGCGGCAGGGGGGGCTGGCTCCAGCCGAGGCGAGGCAGCAACAGTGCTCCGTCGCCCAGTGCAAGTTTTGATCTTCGAGAACGACGGTCGGCGGGAGTCGGATAAGAGAGGTGAGAGGGCTGACAGCTGACACTGACACTGACATGCAGTTGTCGTCAGATTTCTATTATAGCCCGCCGGAGCTCAGCAATGGTCTGGCTGGCGGGCATGTCACATTTATCAATATGATCATGTTCCTGGGGCTATATTGTCGATAGCACGGCGGCATTTGGCAGTATTTGGAGGTTAGGCCCTCGGCAGCTGGTGCACATTGTAACAATGACATTCTCGACGGGCGCGAAATGTGCAGCCGACCGGAGATCGTTGAGTTTCCCTAGCAGGACGGCCGGCCGCCAGAGTCATTAGTCGACGTGTGCTACGTCGTGTGCTACTTCGGCCGGCCGTCAGAGTCATTAGTCGACGTGTGCTACGACGTGTGCTACGTCGTGTGCTATGTCGGCGGATTTGACGGCCAGATGAACCGTGGCGGCGGCAGGTACTTTGTCCGGTGCACGGAACAGGCCGGCCGGGTCCATCATCCCCACGGCACCGCCAGGCGGGCGTGGCTCTCCCAAGGGGACAC
>JAAEPP010000746.1 GCA_024232495.1 Flavobacteriaceae bacterium | reverse complement strand
TTCTGGTGTTTCATCTTCTACAGGTTCCACACTCTCTTCTGGTGTTTCATCTTCTACAGGTTCCACACTCTCTTCTGGTGTTTCATCTTCTACAGGTTCTACACTCTCTTCAGGTGTTTCATCTTCTACAGGTTCCACACTCTCTTCTGGTGTTTCATCTTCTACAGGTTCCACACTCTCTTCAGGTGTTTCATCTTCTACAGGTTCCACACTCTCTTCAGGTGTTTCATCTTCTACAGGTTCCACACTCTCTTCAGGTGTTTCATCATCAACAGGTTCCACACTCTCTTCTGGTGTTTCATCTTCTACAGGTTCTACACTTTCTTCAGGTGTTTCATCATCAACAGGTTCCACACTCTCTTCTGGTGTTTCATCTTCTACTGGTTCCACACTTCCCACGAGTGTCTCATCTTCTATAGGTTCCACACTTTCATCAGGAGTCTCATCCTCTACAGGTTCTACACTTTCTTCAGGTATCTCATCTTCTACTGGTTCCACACTCTCTTCAGGTGTATCATCTTCTTCATCTGTTTTGAAATTAAATTTTACTTCTTCATCTTCCAATCTCCTTTCAAACAATTTTCCTCCAGCACCAAGCATGGGATCATCATTATCATGATTCTAAATATTCAACCCTAAATAATCTCTTTTTTCATCTTCAGTCATTAAAACAAACTTATTCATAGCCTTTTTCCATCCTTTTTCTTCTAGATTAAATTCATTCACATTATCTTTTGCAAAATAATATATATATTTCCTAAACTCTTTCTCTTCATCATTTTCAATAACCATTCTATTCTACTTCAAAAATTCATCAAAATCATTCTACAAATCATTCTCAGGTCCAACCATTACTTGTATTGTCTAGATCTTTAAGATTGAAAAAATCAAAATAAACTTTAAGATTTTCTTCATTATTAATTTGAATTTCCCTCCTTAAATACCGAAATTTAAATCTTCTTTTTATTGATACATTTCAAAAAATATTTATTTCTAAGGGTTTGAGGAAGTGTTCTTATGGATTTGTTTTGAATTAGATTTCCTTAGAAGATTCTGTTAATGTTGTTGGTGTTCAAATTGAGTATTGACTTAAAAAACGGATTTTTAAAATTGAGAAGATCTTTTGAATATTCTGGAAAGTTTAAAGTTTTATTTATTTGATTATTGAAATAAATGCTTTAGTTATTTTAATCAAAGATGAATTTATCAAAGTATTAATTTTAGGGGTTTGGG
>JAAEPP010000745.1 GCA_024232495.1 Flavobacteriaceae bacterium | reverse complement strand
ATAATTCACATTCTTGATATATTTCGCCAAACAAGTATTTAATTTATTATGCAACTCTGATTATAGATATAAAATTTTGATTTATTGGATCTTGTTGGTACTATCCGTAGCTATAAAGCACTAAAAAAAGTTATATAATATGGATATTTTAATTTTTTTTATTCTATTAAATGAAAGCATGTTTAATTATTAGATATACTTCACAAACTTTGAAGATTCGTAAATCACTAAAGAATTGTCCGATAACTAAAAACTATACCATTTCTAGAAAGAGAAAAATATTCTTGATGCAAATATAATCTCAGAAATTAGCAAATCAAAAATTAAAAGACCAAAAATATAACCAAAATTTGTGACTATGTGATCTCACAAAATTAACTCTTGAGGCCTGCTGCCATCACAATGCACAATTTGTTGTGGCAGGAGGCCTTAATATTCTTGAAGTCATTGACTAGCTATTTTCGGCCTATGGCCGCCACAGTTATTTGTGTAAATCCCATAATGGAAATTGCTAAGAAATATGTGACCTAAAGATCTCATAAATATATGAAAGGTCCCTTGGGGAAGAAATTAATTTGTGTGAACAACATTATGATTTGCCTAACAATAAAATCACCAGTTATTTCTAACTAGTTTAATCAAACTATTGTAACAATATATCTAGGCCTAAAATGAACGT
>JAAEPP010000744.1 GCA_024232495.1 Flavobacteriaceae bacterium | reverse complement strand
TTTTCATTCTATGTCAATCCATTCATTTCAATCGAAACATCTGGAATCACTTCTTCAGTGCGGTGAAACTAATGTAATAGCAGATAATTTACCCTTTTGATGGCTTCCTCTGCTCAATCTAAACCTCGAGGAATGACGCTAGACGATTTCACTTTCAGCTCCTTTTAGATTCGCAATCTAGTCGTTTCAATTGTGTTTCCATTGTAGAAAATGGTTCTAATAATGAACTCTTGTTACACTTACAAAATCATCGAGACAGAACTACGGAAAGCAAGAGTTCATTGTTAGAACCATTTTCTACAATGGAAACACAACTGAAACGTATGTAACGACCAGATTGCGAATTGAAAAGGAGCTGAAAGTGAAATCGTCTAGTATCATTCCTCAAGATTTAGATTCATCATTGGGAGCTATCAAAAGGATAAATTATCAGCTATTACATTAGTTTCACCGCACTGAAGAAGTGATTCCAGATGTTTCGATTGAAATGAATGGATGGACATAGAATGAAAAAGCCGAGCTTTTTGTGCCTTTCTGGTTCACCCAAGCAAATAAATGCAGATGAAGAAATTCTCTGAGGTAATGTATGTGCAGTACAATGGAGGTTGTGCTGTAAGGTAGACGATATTTAGTAACGCAGAAGGATACAATCAGTATCGTAGAGGTATATTATCAGTACGATGGGTGGATACCTTCAGTAGCTACTGTGGAGGGTATCCAGCACAGTGGAGTGATATCATCAGTACGCTGGAGGAATACC
>JAAEPP010000743.1 GCA_024232495.1 Flavobacteriaceae bacterium | reverse complement strand
ATTACCAGTATCGTCTAAGATTACCGTTATGTCTTGACAAATTGCCACTGGTGCATCGTCATCGATTACCGTTACGGTAAAGGTACAGGTAGCTAAATTTCCACAATCATCTTGTGCAGTATACTCAATAAGGGTATCACCCACTGGGAATACCGATCCACTTGCTAAACCACCTGTTTGGTAAGTAAAGGCCGATCCACAATTATCAATAGCTACTGCAGGTTGGAAATTTACAATAGCGCCACAATCACCATCTTCAGTCACTGCAGAGACATCACCAGGGCAACCAATTACAGGTGCTGTTGTATCTTCAATAATAAAATCAGCAGAAGTAGTAATAGCATTGCCACATTCGTCTGTTGCAATGAAAGTAACCGTTGTTAAGGATCCACAAACATCATTATTTAATATTGTAAAGTCATTAGTCCAAGTTATAGCTGAACATGCATCCGACGCTACAGCACCACCATTGTTTGCTAACCAAGTATTTAGTTCTGACGTATTACCAGTACCATTACATTCTACAATATTATCATTGGCAACTATATCAATAGAGGGTGCTGTATAATCACCAATAACAATTTCTTGTTCACAACTGACCGGGGGGCTTCCACAGTTATCAGTTGCAGTCCATATTCTACTAAGAACACCTGTATTTCCACAATTATTAACAATCATGGTATCTTGAAACGTAATAATAGGATTTGGATCACACGATGAAAAAGCAGTTGCCATACCTGTAGCTGAAGGGGATATGTCGTCACCACATACTATTCCGTCAAGATCATTTGGACAAGTCAGAACGATGTATGCTGTTGAACAATCTGGAGGTAAATCAAAACTTTCGGTTCCATCTTGGTTACTACTAGAACTTCCTTGATTGGCACTATAGCCGAGACCTCTTCTAGCAAAAGATTGCCATATAGCACATTGATTAGCCCCTCCAAATAAAGCTACATCTGCTGCTAGTATAGCGTCACGACCGTCAATAAATCCTGGCTGACTAGGCTGTAATTTTAGTGCTTCTGTTACCAGTGCCACTGCCATATTATTACCCCCAGTTCCATTATAAAAATCAGGGTCAAATCCATAATCATCAATTAGTTCCCAAGTCATTTCCCATAACATCATGGCAAATACCGATCCAACACCGTGAGGTATTGCCGCATTTTTTATATCATCATATGTATGAGGATTTATAATAAAATCAGTGCTATAAGGGTATTGTCTTACTCCTCCACCATTTGGGCCTTGGCCAAATAACCAAGTTCCTACTCCCCTTGAGTCACTCCCACTATCCCCATTTTCCATTGTCCACATTAATCCATAATAATCACTCCATCCTTCTCCCATTTGTTCTTGTCCTCCAAGATTACTAAGTCTGAGTGAGATTCCATGTGCATATTCATGGATGATAACTAAATTATCCAGGTCTCCATCTCTGTTTCCGCAAAGAAACATTTGCATTCTTGGGTTAGAACCATCAGGGGGTGTTGCAAAATTTGCATTACAAGACCCGCCTCCATCTTGTGCTTCCGCATTTACAGAGTCGCTTCCTAGACCACCATTACCATAATTATTTTCTTGAAAATTACCACTTGCTTCATCAAAACCATACTGATAAATTACATCATGTATGATATTATTCCAATAAAAAAGGTTAGTAATTACTGCGTCTTCTGATTGATCTCCATTTGAGTACGTAGTATTTACCGGAAAATCAAATATCAAACCAGGCCCTCCCTCAGCTCTGTAACCTGGATTATCTCCATCTTCATAAGCATCTACATTATTCCCTTTTGTACTGGTATATTCAGCACCTGTACTACCATTTGTATCATGCCAACCAAAAGGTGAAGCGATTAAGTTTTCTGGATTTGTTTCAATAGTCCTGGATCCGTGATTTGGTGATTCTACTGGCATTGCATAAACATTATAACTGCCCGGCAGGATTGAGGCGATATTTTGAGTTAAGTTTTTTTCTTCGACTGGACCTATTTGGTTTATATTTTTTTCTTCTGATTCGTGACAAGAATGACTTTCCATTATATTGCAAGAAACCGTCCAATTATCTTTATCTATAATTTGTCCAGTAGTTGCATTTACTCGAAAATTCCACCAATCTGAGCTATTAACCTCTGCAATAGATAGCTCCCATATTTTTAATAATTTTTTGCCTTTTCTATAGTAGTACATAAGCTTAACAGGGATGTTTTCACTTGAAATACCAGCTTTATTATATAGTGACTTTTGATTTATTCCTTTTTTTAACTCTAATTGTTTCAGATTAGAGATTTTATAATTCATTTGATTAGCAACAGCTATAATAGCTTGTTTAGCATTAATTATTTGAGAATCATTATCTATTTTATTAATAGAGGTACTGTTAATAAATTGATTATGCTCCTTAAATACATTTCCATTTCTATCGTAATGAATGCTAGACTCGGTTCCGTAAATTTCAAGGTTGTTATGGCTTTGTCTCAAATAGACATGGCGAATACCACTGAGACTACTAATATGCTCTTTTGTAATAATATAGTCTGATTTTTTCTGTTTTAGAATTTTGTCAAGACTAATTTGACTGCTTATATTTTTATAAGTTGCTGATTTTAAGCTGTTTTTTTGCGCAGTTGATGTAACACCAATAAAACAAATAAATACAAAAAGAAGGTGGGATAATTTCATATTCTCTAATTTATATAAATATATGAAAATAATAATAAAGCTATTTTTATCAATAAAATTATGTGCTAATCCAATTTATTAGTGAGATTTTTAAAAATATCTTTAGCATTTCCGCCTTCATATAAAATAGCATAAACAGCGTTTATTATTGGGGTTTTGGCATTTTTTTCTTTATCCATATTTAGTTGATATGCGCTTTTGGTAGCATAATAACCTTCAGCCACCATACTCATTTCCATTTGAGCACTTTTTACTGTATATCCTTTACCAATCATATTTCCAAACATTCTATTTCTACTAAATGTAGAGTAACCAGTCACTAATAAATCACCTAAATATGCAGAGCCATTTATATCTCGTTTCATTTTATAAACTTTCTTTACATATTTTTTCATTTCACGAATAGCATTACTCATTAAAACACTTTGAAAGTTGTCTCCATAACCTAATCCGTGTGCTATTCCTGCAGCAATAGCATAAATATTTTTAAGCATTGCTGCGTATTCCGTACCAATAATATCTTCACTTATTTTACATTTTATATAATCACAGCTTAAGGAATCCGATACTACCTGAGCTTTTATTTCTTCTGCACAAGCAATAGTAAGGTATGAAAGACGTTCTAATGCTACTTCTTCTGCGTGACAGGGGCCAGATATAACCCCTATGTTTTCAAAAGGAACTCCTAAAAGATTACAAAAATGTTCCCCAACGATTAAATTAGTTTCTGGCACAATGCCTTTAATAGCAGAAAATATTACTTTGTTTTTTATGTCGGTTGTAAGTAATTCAAGTTCCTTGTATAAAAAAGCAGAGGGAATTACAAAAATGAGATAGTCGGCATAAGCGGCCGACTCATTAATATCGTTACTGAGTCTTAGTTTTGACATATCAAACTCAACAGAACTCAGATAGTTGGGGTTATGTTTATGTTTTTGTAGATGTTTTATGGCAGATTCGTTTCGCATATACCAACCTACCTCTTCTAAATTTTCACAAAGCATTTTCACAATAGCAGTTGCCCAACTTCCTCCACCAAAAACAGCAAACTTAGGTTTACTTGACATAAAAATAATATTTAACTCAAAAATACGTAATAATAACAGGCTCTACAAAATAAGTTCTTTGGAGAGTTATTTATAAAAATTCATTTCGTCTAGATATTCCCAAACTTTATTTGGTAATAATGGACGCATGTTTTTATTTTCCTTAATACCTTTTCTAATAAATGAGGAAGATATTTCTACTATAGGCGCAGCCACTTCAGTGATTTTTAAATGGCTAGAAAAGGTTGTTTCATCGTCTTTATCCGTAACTCTTGGATAGACATAAATAGAATGACGATCCAAGATTAACTCAAAATTTTTCCATTTATGAAAACTTTTTAAATTGTCTTCTCCCATAATCAAACAAAAATCTACACTTGGATATTTTTCTTCAAGTACAACTAAAGTGTTAATGGTAAAGTTTGGTTGTGGAAGGTCGAACTCTATATTACTAGCTTTTAAATTTGGAAAATCTTCAATTGCAATTCGAACCATAGCTAATCGATGCACATCATCCAATAAGCTTTTCTTTTTTTTATGGGGATTGTGAGGAGTAACGACGAACCAGACCTCTTCAAGATCAGAAAATTCAGCCATATGATTTCCAATAATTAAATGCCCCACATGTATAGGATTAAAACTCCCAAAAAACAAGCCAACTTTTTTATTCATTTTCCTCGTGAATAAATTTTTCTACTAATTCTTTAGCCTCATTTAATGCAATATCTAAATCAATATTTTCTATGATAAAATCGAATTGAGGTGCAGTTGCTAACTCGACAGAGGCTTTTGCAATTCGCATATTAATTTTTTCGTCGCTTTCGGTTTTTCGTTTTTTTAATCTGATTTTTAATTCGTCTACGCTGGGAGGTTTAACAAAAACAGCCAACGTTTCTTTAGGAAATTTCTTCTTAATCCTTAAGCCACCAACAACATCAATATCAAAAATCACATTTTTACCTTTTGCCCAAATTCGTTCAATTTCCTTTTTTAAAGTTCCATAGAAATTGTCACGATACACTTCTTCCCATTCTAAAAATTCTTCTTTTTTTATATGTTGTTTAAATTGTTTTAAACTTATAAAGTAGTAATCTTGGCCGTGAACTTCTCCTTTTCTGGGCTCTCTTGAAGTTGCAGAAATTGAAAAATCCAGATTTAATTTTTCTAGTTTGAGTAAATGTTGGACAATGGTAGTTTTTCCACTTCCTGATGGTGCTGAAAAAACAATTAATTTTCCTCCTGCCATTATAAAACGTTTAAAGATTGTTCTTTAATTTTTTCCAATTCATCTTTCATTTGGACCACCAATTGTTGCATTGGAGCGTGATTAGATTTTGAGCCAATAGTATTGATTTCTCTTCCAATCTCTTGACAAATAAAACCTATTTTTTTTCCATTTGAATCTGAAGAGGCTAGAGCTTCATTGAAGTAATTTAAATGATTTTTTAAACGTACTTTTTCTTCTGTTATATCGTATTTTTCAAGATAATAAATTAGTTCTTGTTCAAAACGATTTTCGTCTACCGCTTCTTTTAAATCTTCAACCGCTTTACGAAGGCGATTTTTGACTATAGTCATACGCTCAGAATCAACTGCTACAACTTTAATAAGTAGTTCTGAAATATTTTTGATTCGAATTTTGAAATCATTTCCAAGCACCGTCCCTTCATCTGATCTGTAATGATTGAGAGCTGTCAAAGCTTCGTTTACAGCTTCTAAAATATTTTTAAATTCACCTGCATCAATTTCTTCTCGTTCGGTTTTCATGGAATCTGGCATTTTTACAGCCATTTTTAAAAGTTCTACCTCAGCTACAGAACTAATATTTTTAAGTTGATTCATATATTGTTTAACAACACCTTCGTTAACTTTTGCGGTTGTTTTTTCGCCGGTAACTTCTATATATAAATTAAAATCAACTTTTCCTCGCACTAAGGATTTAGAAATAAGTTTTCGAATTTCTAATTCTTTTTCTCTGTAGGAAGAAGGAACTCTTGTATTTAAATCTAAATTTTTACTATTTAAAGATTTTAATTCTACAGTTATTTTTTTGGTTGGTAACTGGATAACCGATTTACCATATCCCGTCATAGACTTAATCATATAATTGCCATTTAATAAGGCAAAGGTACTAAAATACAATGGGAGTAAATTATTTGTGCATCTTGTGATTTTCTTCTTTTTTAAATTTTATTTTTAGTTGTAACTCTGTAAAATATAAAACGGAGAGTATTAATGCGGTATGAATTATAATTGTTATTATAAAATTATTTTCAGGATAGAGAAAATATAAAATTGGCGGAATAAACAACGAATAGATAGAGAAATTAATTAAAAGTTTAGCAGCATACTTATTAGCAAAAGTCCAAGTCTCGTTATTTCGCATAGATTGCTTGGTTCTGTAACCATATAAGTAATTAATTTTTTTTGGTGGATATAGAAAATAAATAATGAAAATAATTAGCATAAAAACACAATATCCCAGAGCGATCATTAATTGATTTTCATTAGTCATAGTTTTTCGTTTAAAAAAATAACAGTTCTTTTCTCGCTGTAATAAGTTTCGTTGGTGTAATGAAACCCTACATGTCCCCCAAATGAAGGGGTCTCTAAATATATAAATTTTGAAAGTTCTGCACTCTCGAATGGATAACAATCAATATTTAAAAAGCTATCATTTTTTGCATTTAAAATTAAGACAGGAATTTTAATAGTTGGTAAAAACTGTTTGCTGCTATTTTTTTCATAGTAGTCATACGCATTTTTAAATCCATGTGCTTTTGAGGTATAAATATCATCAAAATCTTTTAAAGTTTTAACTTTTTTTAGTTCTGTTATAGACATTTTATTGGGGTATTGCTTCATTTTTAGTTTGTATTTTTTCCTTAAACTTTTTAAAAAAACTGTTCTATAGGGCCAGTTTTTAGGTTCGTTTAAACTTTCTAAAGAGCCTTTTAAACTAATTGGGACCGATATTGCAACTCCTTTTTTTATTTCTTTAGGGAGAACATCTCGTTCTCCAAGATACTTTAATAACAAATTTGCTCCTAAACTAAAACCAACTAACACGATCTCTTGATAGATTTCCTTTTGTAAAATATGATTTATTAAAAAATCTAAATCATCAGTTTTTCCTGAATGATAAGATTGATAGGCTAAATTATTTTCGCCACTACATCCTCGATAATTCATTGCAGCAACATCATAATCATTCTTTAACAATTCGTTAGCTGCACCTTTAATATATGTTCTTTGAGCATTTCCCTCAAGCCCGTGAAGTAAAACAGCTACTTTTCCAGAAGATTTTTCAGTGAAAGACCAATCGACGTCAATAAAATCATTGTCAGGTAAAATAATTCGCTCCCTGTCTTGAGCTAATCCAGGAGGAACTCTTAGCTTGGCTGAGTATATTGTTGAAAAATGTCCGTTTTTATAAAAAAAGGAGGGTTTATAAATACTATTTACAATCGGCATTTTTTTTTATCAAAGTAAAAAAAATACACCTCATACTTTAAAAAAGAATTTTATTTTTGAAAAAAAAACATGTACTTAAAAGAATTTGAAGTCCGTTGGAACGATTTAGATGCAAATCGACACCTAGCTAATAGTAGTTATATTAATTTTATGAGTCATACGCGTTTGAGCTATATGATGGAAAATGGTTTTGGACAGAACAGTATGGTAACAAATAATATTGGCCCTGTAGTTTTTTATGAACACATGTTTTATTTCAGAGAGGTTTTTCCAGGAAAACCAATTCGTGTATCTCTTCAATTAAAAGGAATTTCTAAAAATGGAATGTATTTCGAATTTCAGCATAACTTTTATAATCATGAAGGTGAAAATATGGCTCGTTGTAATATGATGGGTGGTTGGATTGATCTCCAAACACGCAAATTACGAGATTTACCTAATAAACTTTTTCTCGCATTAAATGAGTTAGAAAAAACAGGGGATTTTAAAAATTTAACTAAAGATGACACAAGAAAATTCAAACAATTTCCCCAAAAACTTATTTAAGCTTTTTTGGGTTTTCTAGTTGATAAAAATACGCCCATCAATATTAAAATCGCTGAACCTACTCTTAATGGGCTTAGTGAATCAGCTTCCATTATTACAGCAAAAATTGCCGCAAGAACAGGTTGTAAATAAATAAATGCTCCTATGGTCGAAGGTTGTAATTGTTTTAAGGCGTATATGTTAAAAAGATAGGTAAAAAAAGTAGTTCCAATCACTACAAATGCTAACTTTCCTATAATAAGTGAAGGTAAAACTTGCCATTTAACGGCCGAAAATTCGTTAAATCCAATAGGAAAATTAATAATTAAAGCAATAAGAAAAAACCATTTCATTAAAGTTATAGAATGGTATTTTTTCACAAGAGGTTTCACAATAATTAAATAAATGGAGTACGAAGTTGCGTTTATAAGAAACAGGATATTTCCTAAAGGAATATTAGGAGCATTTGTTTGTGTTTTAACTCCAAAAAAAATCAAAACTAACGCCCCAAAAAGCCCTAATCCAATACCTATATACTTACGCCAAGAAATTCTTTCTTTTAAAAAAACTACAGATAATATCAATAAAATAACTGGAACTAGCGTAATTACTACCGAACTATTAATTGGCGTTGAAAGACTCAACCCTTTAAAGAACATTAGCATGTTAATCGTCATTCCAAACAATCCACAAGCCAAAAAACGGAGCATGTCAGTCTTTTGAATTTTTTCATTCGGGAACCATAGGCTTAATATCCAAAAAAGTACTGCTGCACCACTAATGCGTAAAAAAATAAATCCATAGGGTTCGATTACGTGTGGCATTAAATCTTTTGCAATCGTATGGTTAACACCATAAATAATACTAGTGGTAGTTGCTGCAAGAAGGGCTAGATTTCTTTGATTCATAGGGGGAATAGATTATTTTAACTCCCAACCAAAACCACTATTGAACACATAATCAAATTCACTACCTGTATCTGCTGGTTGATTATCGTAATTTAATGAAAAATCAAATTTTATATAAAAATCCCAAGGCATATCATATTTTAGATTGATGCTATAATCAACTCTAAAACGATCACTTTCGGTTAAACCGTAATAACCAATGATATCAGTGCTTAAGTTAAAATCATTAAAATCAAACATATTTAACCCTGTTCCAAGATTTACTTCCATGGAGTTTTTGTCTAATGTGGGATCAAAATAGGTTTCAATATTATAGTTTAATCCAGTTCTTAGCCCTAGATAAAGTTTATTGGTTCGCACAATATATTTTCCAACTCCCAACAGACCCGTTGTTCTTCCTTTTAAGGCTTGTTCTGT
>JAAEPP010000742.1 GCA_024232495.1 Flavobacteriaceae bacterium | reverse complement strand
TTTGAGTTTGAAAAAAGCTTAATTGACAAAAAGACAAATCTAATTATTAATTAGATTTGTCTTTTATTATTTATTATTTACACTATTTCTAGAAACAAATTAAAAAGTTAAGATTGTCTCAATTAAATTTAAACTATAAATAGACGAAATATCTTTTATAGGCTGATTTATACTCTTATTATAAGATAAATAAGAAGCAAAGGATTTTTATGTCACATTTTACTAATTTAAAAACAAGTTTTAAAAATTTACTTCATTTAGAGAAAGCTTTGAACAAATTAGATATCCCATATAAAAGAGAAAAAAAAGTAATTGAAGGGAATGATTCTAAACTTTATAACGTTAATCTTGTAATTCCTCAATCAAATAATTATGATATTACCTTTGATTGGAATGGTGAAGAATATGAATTAATTCTTGATGCGAGTTTCTGGGTTCAACCTTATCCAGTTGAGAGTTTTATTAACAAACTTTCACAACACTATGCGAGTGATGTAATTATCTCAGAAAGTCAAAAAATCGGATTCCAACCTATTAAGTCACAACAACATGTAGATGGATCAAATACAATTACTTTACAAAGATGGAATTCTACTTATTTAAAATAATTTAATTTTTAATATTGTACTAGAACTACAAAATTAAGAATATTACTCAAATTATTTTTTACTAGTTAAACGAGAATAAAAAATATTACGATGTTCGATAATTTTTCGAAAAAATAAATTTGTAAGAAATATTTAATTTCTTACAAATTTATTAATAAGCTAATCCTAAACTCCGAGTTGTTTCTGCTCCCAGATAAACTCGTACGCTTAAGAAATCCGTAGGACAAGCTGTTTCACAGCGTTTACAACCTACACAATCTTCTACCCGTGGCGATGATGCAATTTGACCTGATTTACAGCCATCCCAAGGAACCATTTCTAATACATCAGTAGGACATGCTCGAACACATTGAGTACAACCTATACACGTATCATATATTTTAACTGTATGAGACATAATTCGATATAATCTTATTAATTTCCTAGTATGGATTATAAGTTATTTTTATGAAAAATAAATAAGTAAGTTTTATTTATGATAACCAACCGTAACTATGCAATCCTTTTCCTAAGAAGTTTACACCTAAATAACAAATCCAAATAACAAAGAATCCTAATCCACCTAAAAGTGCTGTTTTTTTTCCTTCCCAACCTTTTGTAATACGTGAATGTAAATAAGTCGCAAAAACAAGCCAAGTAATTAGTGCCCATGTTTCTTTTGGATCCCAACTCCAATATGAACCCCAAGCTTCATTCGCCCAAACTCCTCCAGCAATAATTCCAATTGTTAAAAATGGAAACCCTAATCCAATAATACGATAACTCCAGTTATCTAAACTTTTTAAAAGTTTTAGAAAAGCAATTTCTTGAATATCTTCTTCAAAAGGTAAATTTGTTGTTGCTGATTGTTGGTTCTCTCGTGAAAAGACTTTAGCTTCATAATAATCAAAAATATTATTATAAAAAACTAAAGAAGTTGGTTCGTCAATTAATTGCAAATCCACATCTTGTAATTTTGAAATAACAAGAAATAAAATACATAATAATGAACCAATAATTAATGTTGCATAACTTAACATCATCATACTTACATGCATCATTAACCAGTTAGACTGTAACGCTGG
>JAAEPP010000741.1 GCA_024232495.1 Flavobacteriaceae bacterium | reverse complement strand
TATTTCTAGCCTACCATTGCTCATGGTATTTAATACCCGCCAAGCCCATATTGAGGCAGTAACAGGTAGGGGTACCTTGTCTGGCACTCTTTCTACATAGCTTTGCATCAGGTAGGGCATGTTAGTCATCTATACCCTTCCCCAGTCAGCAAGGCGCGTCTAGGTAGTGGTGCTCCTGCCCTTTTACTCAAACAGCTAATCTCATCCCATCGCTGGCATCATGGGTTTCTTATTCCAATCCCTATAGATTTCAGGACTGTTCTTTTCTCTCCCTAAACTTCTTACACTATATATACGTATACCACAACATAAGATACCTCCACCACTTTCAATATTTTCCCTTTGGGATTTGGAGGATTTTCTATCAAATATGTAAAACTGAATACTTGTATGTTTTAGTATCTGTACTGTAATGTAGTGTAATGTAGTGTATTGTTAGTATAATGTGTTTGTTTTTGTGATGAAATATTTTACCCCATACTGGTGTCTTTCTTGGCTTTCCTAGTTTAGTG
>JAAEPP010000740.1 GCA_024232495.1 Flavobacteriaceae bacterium | reverse complement strand
TTGTTGACATTGACATTGTTGACATTGACATTGTTGACATTGACATTGTTGACATTGTTGACATTGTTGACATTGTTGACATTGACATTGTTGACATTGTTGACATTGTTGACATTGTTGACATTGACATTGTCATTGTCAAAATAGTAAATTTTTGTCAAAATTGGGCGTTTTTGTCAAAATTTGGCTTTTTCTGTAAAAATTTGGCGTTTTTGTCAAAATTGGTAATTTTTGTCAAAATTGGGAATTTTTGTCAAAATTGGGCATTTTTGTCAACATTGTGAATTTTTGTCAAAATTGTGATTTTTGTCAAAATTGTGATTTTTTGTCAAAATTGTGAATTTTTGTCAAAATTGTGAATTTTTGTCAAAATTGTGAATTTTTGTCAAAATTGGGCATTTTTGTGAAAATTGGACGTTTTTGTCAAGATTTTGCATTTTGGTCAAAATTGGGCAAAAAAGGACAGTGTCCTAAAGTACAGCACCTGATGAGGAGGCAGATGCCTTGAAAGCTTGTGCAATTTTCCAGAATAAAAGATATTTCTAATTTTTGTCTCAGATGCAGCAGAAACCAGAG
>JAAEPP010000739.1 GCA_024232495.1 Flavobacteriaceae bacterium | reverse complement strand
CAGGGTGGTCGGGCATGGTGAGGTTGGTGATGGTCCTCGAGGCTGGTGTGGCCAGCCGATCGCCGGCTGTCACACAGGGATTGCTCTGCCTCACTCTGGATTCACTGAAGGCGTGAAAGGATTACAGATGTGGCGGCAACGGCGGCCGGAGAGGGTTGGACGGGTAGAGGCATGTTGGCCGGATTACGGCCTCGGCCGGACTGCCCGGGGCGCGGTTAGTGCTACACACGCTCCCTCCCTCGGCCACGCACTGGTCCTTCGGGGCACAGACAAGGCAGGAGGAGGATAGCGATGGTTAGCTGGATATTATGGTTGGAAGCTTCACGGGACTCAAGATATTATGCCATTTACGTCAATTATTCCTACAGTCCGGACAACTTAATCTTAACCTGACATAACAAAATCTGGCATAATTAGTGCACAGATTCGGGAGTGGAGACTGAGTGCCAGGATGGGCCTGGCGCTCGTCTTGGCAGGAGCTGAATTTACAAGGCGGCGTTATAGGTTTTATACGCCATCAGAAATTCTTTCCCCTCATCACTAAAATTAACGATCCTTTGTGCCCACTACCCTCGGCAATTTTCTAAAGGTTCACTGGAAAGTGAGAATGGAGGGTTTAGCTCCACTCATAGGACACTTGAGGCTTTTGCGTATTCTGTCATAGCATCAATACGCCTCTATCAGCATTCCTCAGGCTTGGCGTCGGAGTTGGCTGATGTAAAACTTAACATTCAACTAGGAGGACTCGGTTCTAGATAGGTAATGTGGGGT
>JAAEPP010000738.1 GCA_024232495.1 Flavobacteriaceae bacterium | reverse complement strand
GACTCGAACCAACACAACCAAAGTGACTTGATTCTTAAACCATCGCCTTCGACCACTCCGCCTATCTGCCTGTATGTTATGTGTTCAATAGCATGGATAATGGTAGAAGGTACCATGAGCAGGTGTTCAAAATAAAAGAAACAATACTTTGTATAGGAATGTAAACAAAATGACAGCAGTTGGACTCGAACCGACGCCACCCTAGTGAATGTTGCCTTAAACCAGCGCCTTAGACCACTTTGCCATCCTGTCTGTATGTTGTGTGGTCAATAGCATGGATTATGGTAGTAGATACCATGTGCAAGTGTTCAAAATAAAGGAAAAAATACTTTGTATAGGAATTTCAACAAAATGACAGGAGTCGGTCTCGAACCTACGCCATCGAAGTAAATGATGCCTTAATCCAGTGCCTTAGACCACTCGGCCATCCTGCCTGTATGGTAGGTGGTCAATAGTATTCATGATCGTAGTAGATACCATGTGCATGTGTTCAAAATACGGAAAACAATACTTTGTATAGGAATGTCAACAAATTGACAGGAGTTGGACTTGAACCCATGTCACCGAAGTGATTGATGCCTTAAACCAGCGTCTTGCACCACTTAACCATCCTGCCTGTATGTTGTATGGTCAATAGCATGGATTATGGTAGTAGATACCATGTGCAGGTGTTCAAAATAAATGGAACAATACTTTGTATCGGAATGTCAACAAAATGTCAGGAGTGGGACTCGTCACTGAAGTGACTGGTGCTTTAAACAAGTG
>JAAEPP010000737.1 GCA_024232495.1 Flavobacteriaceae bacterium | reverse complement strand
TGATATAATAGACTTCTTTTTTACGTATGTATCTGAAACGAATAAAGCCTTTGCCATTATTTATTATTTTTTATGTTAAATATATTTTTTATCTTACTTAGTATAGTAGCTTTATCTTCTTCTTGTGTGAATATAGCTTCTATCTCTTCGTCTGTTATCATTTGAGATGATAACTTCTCTCCTGTTTCAATCTCTCTAGTAGACTTGTTATGTACATTGTCTAATTCACTAAATTCGATTGGTTGTAGAGTTCTAAAGTATAAGCTCAAGTAAATCTTATTTACAGCTAATATCTTGTTTAAAGCATCTATAATGTTTTGTTGGAATGGTCTAATAACAATGTTATCCATTAAGTTTGAAGCAACTTTAAGTTCTTCTGCATTATTACCAAATCCTGTGTTATCTTTAATACCTAATAATATTGGGGATACAATACCGTGACCTAACATTATCTTCTCTCTTGACTCCTCTGATAAGAATTGATATTGAGCGTGTGCATCAGGTAAATGCACAGGGTCGATATTAGCAGCAGTCTCTTTGTCTTCATTAAAACTTAGGATGAATTTACCACTATTCGAACTTCCACCGAATTTAGATGCTATCTTACTTTCTATCTGTCCTTGTACTTCTTCAGAAGGAACTCCGTTATTAAAGTTAATCAATAAACTAGGCTGTAAACCATTTTCGATATTCGATAAGTGATAGTTAGATACCTCTTCTTCTAACTGACTGTATTGTAAAGAAGATTGGTAATCGCAAGGGGAGTAATAGTAAAACGAACTTGTATAAGTTCTTACTACAAATACTTCTGTAGTTTCTTTTTTACCACCGTTACCAAATGTAGGTATTCTTCTAGGCTTGTCAGAAGTCTTTTTATTCTTCCAATCAGGGTGGTAGTAATATGCTTTTATAACTCCCGAAGTAGTTTTCTCTGCTCTAAGAGTTTCCATAGGATGATGCTTAATAGCAACTACCTTAGTTTTGTTTTTGTTGTATAATACTTTAAAGCAACCTTGACCTAATAGCTTTCTATCTCCAACTACTTTTCTAAGCTCTCCTTCATCTATAAGCTTTTTCATTTCGATATAAGAATCTCTATTGATATTTCTATCAACAGCATCTAAACCTCTACCGTAAATCATATCACTAATACCATTAATACAACGTGCATTAGTAGGAGACCCTAAGAATCTATCTACTAAGTCGTTGAAGTAATCATTGTTAGTTCCATACTCTACATAATCTTTACCTGAGTATTCTTTTACTTCAGGTCTTTCATAGCTAGATAAACTAACTATCTTTAAATTACTTTTTTCTTTACTCATATATTTTAATTTCATCAGAGT
>JAAEPP010000736.1 GCA_024232495.1 Flavobacteriaceae bacterium | reverse complement strand
TAAGCAAAAACAAATAGTTTTCTTCCAACTTTGCTTCTACCAGCCTTGGTTGTTCACAAATTACGAAGACTTCCGGTAAATTCATGCTCAAATTTTCGCGAGAGTTCAACTGTTATGAACAATACCTGATCGGCCAACGTCGCTATGGATGGGCCACCTGTGAGCAAAACGATTGTCCATGAGTGGTTCATATCATGTGACAATCGCTCAAAGAGTTTTATCTGCGCTCTGCGGCTCGCTCAAAAATATGCGGCGTACTGCGGAGGCGCACCGGTTATTTTGGTGCGGCCCATCCATGGCGATGGCCTAAAATATTGACGAAAAAATTGCGTCTCATATTAATGGCTCGTGTGAAACGAAAAGGAAGCGAAATTGATTCATTTTCTGTCAATGTTTTAAGAAGAGATAGAGATACATTTTCACAGAATTTTTTTTTGCAAAGGTATGTTAGTTGTGTAAGAAAATTCTGTTTAATAAAAAGTGGCCCATCCATGGCGACAGTACTCTAGTACTTTTTACAACTTGGAAGTAAAATAGTTGGCCTTCAGGCATCACTATTCAAGATTTGCTTAGAAAACATAAAGCACTTACCTGAATT
>JAAEPP010000735.1 GCA_024232495.1 Flavobacteriaceae bacterium | reverse complement strand
CAAGTCTTATCTCTTAATGCAAAGCATGTCACCATATTTTCCATAAACAACTTTTAATCCACATTGATAAATGATCACTTAAGTGCCCTTTATGTGTTATGTAATTTCTGGGTGCTGCTGCTTCTGGATACGGTGACCATAGCCGGCATCATGACTTGCCTAATCGTTGCATATTGCATGATTATATGTGGAGGACCGCACTGCCACTTCAGAATTGATGACACTAGTATTTATTTGCGCATATTAAGTGACCATTTATCGATGTGGATTAAAAGTTGTATGAGGAAAATATGGTGACGTGCTTTGAATGAAGAGATAAGATCTAGAAATACCTTTAAATAGCCCCATACTACTCGCTCACATTGTGGCGGACACAGTGTAAGGCGACGCGGGGCAATACCGAACATTTTCGGATAAATCCTTATATTTTCGTTTATATCAATAAATCAGAGAATAAAAATTGTTAGACATCTAGTAAACTTTTTTCTTCATTTATTATTCATATTGTAAGTGTGGTAAAGGTAAAGGTTTTAATGTTATTTGCTGTTTATTTATTGCCCCACTAAAAATGATGGCGGGGCAATTTTGGACAACCTTAATTTATAAATAAAAGTTGAAACTAAATAATCAGATAAGGTCTTCGAATCATGAAAATCTATTATCAAAGATTTATTATCAAAATTCTTTTAATTTTCATAGAAAAAAGAGGATATCTAAGAATTGCCCCACAATTTTTTTTTTTAAATCAATTCTGAGATTTTTAAAGTGTCTAGATATGTTTATATATTGATAAAGCGTATATCCGCAAAATAGGAACACTCTAAATTAAAAAGAAAGAGTGTTCAGATTTACCCCACTTTTCGTCTCATTAGTGTCTATAATTGCCCCACTTGTCATTAATATGTACAGATAATAAGTAGTTCATTAAACTAAAAAAAGCACCGAAAAGAAGTTCATGCACATAAAATAAGTACAGAAAAGAAGTAGCTCAGAAGAAAAAATGGTGTTTCCAAGTAAAATCATAAGTCTGCAACTGGGAGGCCAGAAATAAATGGGGGCAATTCCGGACAACACAAGAGAATGGGTAGTTTTTGACGGCGCTAAAAAAGGCTAAAATAGACTAGATAATATAATACAAATGTCCATTTATATGATCTAGTTAAAATAAATGCATTTAATTCAATATTAAACCTTATTTCCCATCTTTATGATGACGTAATTTTATAAAGTGAAATTAATTAAGACTATTAACCTTACTGAATACAAAATAGGTCAATTTAAGGGGGATGATCCTTTCATCAAATTCATGACATAAAAATAAGATTTTTCTATTAACATGTACATTAGAATCCGTCTTTTCTTTTGTCCAAGAATGCCCCAACATTTCTAAATGGGGCATTTTTGGACAGTCTAAATATAATCAAAAACCAAGTTACTTTTTCCATATCTAATCTTGGCAGTCCATTTAGCAGCACCTTTTCTTAAGGAAAATCTTATTTTATGAAGCAATTATCACTTATATATAGGTTATAATTGCTATTATTTTTTCCCGTAATTGCCCCACACTTTTTTTCATGGAAATCAAAAATCCAGAATTGCCCCACCAATTTTTGCTAGGTGGGCTAATTCAGGATAACCTTATATTATCAAATGTATCTAAATTAGTTAATTTTAAACCAATCTGTTATGTAATTGTGGTCATATTAAAGGCTAAATGATATATCAGAAAACTATATGTATTGTAGTTTAAGAGAAATTTTAGATTTTATTAGAAAATGGGGCAATTTTGGAAATTGATATAAAATATTAAAAAGTACTGAACTAAATAGTATAAAGGCCACTTAACATTATCCAATTATTTTTTTTATTTAAATTACGCTTTCAATGCTCCAATTTACACCCGGCCCAAAAAAGTGGGGCCAATTCTGGACAGCACCTTTTATCATTCGTTTTGGAAGATAAAATTTGATCTTTAAAAATATATATACTTAAACAATCTATGCTGCTTATCAATCTGATCACAATTAACAACAATTTAATACAGATCTGCAAATATTTTTGAAGATATTACATGCGTCCGAAATTGCCCCCTCTGTCCAATAATTGCCCCTTTCCGGTATTGCCCCACGTCGCCTTACAATGTAAGTATAAATGTTTCACAAAAATCACTCCTGGACATCTAAAGGTCACTCTAAAAGTAAAATTTGGATTTTTTATCATTTAAAAAAAAATTATACCAGTTACGAATACT
>JAAEPP010000734.1 GCA_024232495.1 Flavobacteriaceae bacterium | reverse complement strand
CAGACAACGGATATTTCGATTTGTTTCTCAAGAACTAGTTTGCAAAAAAAATTTTAGTGAAAACTTTTGGCGTTCGGATAATCGAGGTTCGGATAATCGAGGATGTACTGTACTTGTACTAAAACTAGAAAAATATTCGAGGACAAGAAAATCGCAGTTTATAACCTCTCTTCCCTTAGGCCCAAAACTTTCTTGAAATTTTTATCTCCTCTCCAGTCTCCCCACTCTAAATTTTCGCGCCGAAATGAAAATAATTGCCTTTCCCGTTTGAGTTTTTTAATTCAATTAATAAAGATGCTTAAACATGATGATTGCTATTCAAAGAAAGCTAAGGTCCACTGCTTTTGATTCATAAGAAATATCACTCCTATGTCATCTAAAGTGACCTTAAATTGCATTTCAAACCTGGGCCTAGTGTGTTTTCAGGACACATCGGCAGCCTATTCATAGTCCTCCTTCGAATTCTTTCAATACGAGAGTATTTGGAGAATTTGAAGTGCGTAGATTTCAAGAAAGAATTTTTAAGGGCTAGGTTCTTTATAGTTATATAGGTGTTTGTTTTTTTATGAATGTCCCAAATTCAAATTTTGAAAACGTAGAAAAACACATTTTTAGCCTCAAATCTCACAAAAGTTGATATTTCAAGTCGAAGTTTGGTCACGTGGTAAATTTTTGGTTCATACACAAGTCTTCTTTCTTTCAGAGAGCATGTCAGGTGCAGTTATTCCATGAAATGTATATTTGAATATTTGCACCTGAGGGGCTCTCTATTGAAGCAATCTTGGTAAATTTTTCAAAATGTATATCT
>JAAEPP010000733.1 GCA_024232495.1 Flavobacteriaceae bacterium | reverse complement strand
CATGGACAGAACTGTTGTAATACGTTTGTTTACAACGTTTTAGAGCAAACAGAATCGTTATATTCCAGCGAAAGGAGTACTTTTTAAAAAATTCAGGTGAACTCTTATTGAGGGGCTAAGTTTCCAGTAAATTTCATGGGGAACTATAAGAAACCCTCGAAGTAATACGTTCTAGGCTGTTCCCATGGACAGAACTGTCGTAATACGTTTGTTTACGACGTTTTAGAGCGAACAGAATTGTTTAATTCCATGCAAAAGGCGTACTTTATAAGAAAGTGAGGTAAACTCTTCTAGCGGGGCTTTGTTTTCACTAAGTTCTAGGGGGAAGTATAAGAAACCCTCGGTGAAATAAGTTGTAGGCTCGTCCCATGGACAAAACTGTTGTAATACGTATGTTTACAAAGTTTTAGTGCAAACGGAATCGTTTTATTCCATGCAAAAGGCGTACTTCATAAGAAAGTGAGGTGAATTCTTCTACCGGGGCTAAGTTTTCACTAAGTTCTAGGGGGAAGTATAAGAAACCCTCGGTGAAATAAGTTGTAGGCTCGTCCAATGGACAGAGCTGTTGTAATACGTATGTTTACAAAGTTTTAGTGCAAACGGAATTGTTTTAT
>JAAEPP010000732.1 GCA_024232495.1 Flavobacteriaceae bacterium | reverse complement strand
TGAAACTTAGTGAAAACTTAGCCCCGCAATAAGAGTTCACCTCAATTTCTTATAAACTACGCATTTCCCATGGAATAAAACGATTCTGTTTGCTCTAAAACATTGTAAACAAACGTATTACAACAGTTCTGTCAATAGGAACAGCGTAGAACTCATTACACCTAGGGTTTCTTATAGTTTTCCATGAAACTTAATGAAAACTTAGCCCTGAAATAAGAGTTTATCCCGATTTCTCATAAAGTACGCCTTCCGCATGGACTAAGACGACCCCGCTTGCTCTACACCGTTGTAAACAAACCTATAACAACAGTTCTGTCCGTGGGAAAAGCGTAGAACTTATTACACCGAGCCTTTCTTATATTTCCCAATGAAACTTAGTGAAAGCTTAGCCCCGAAAAAGAGTTCACCTCAATTTCTTATAAAGTAGGCCTTTCGCATAGAATTAAACGATTGCGTTTGCTCTAAAACGTCGTAAACAAACGTATTACAACAGTTCTGTCCATGGGAACAGCCTAGAACTTATTACTTCGGGGGTTTC
>JAAEPP010000731.1 GCA_024232495.1 Flavobacteriaceae bacterium | reverse complement strand
GGACGTTATAGAGGCTGCCGTATTCAAGTTAAGTCGTTCATTGTCGTAGATATTTGCACCTCTTTCCTTCATCGTTAGTGAAAGGACGTTAAAGAGGCTGCCGTATTCAAGTCCATTCGTTCATTTTCGTCTAAATATTTGCACCTCTTTCCTTCACCGTTAGTAAACGGACGTTATAGAGGCTGCGGTATTCAAGTCCAGTCGTTCATTTTCGTAAATATATACACCTATTGCGTTCACCATTAGTAGAGGGAAGATCTCGAGGCTGCCCTATTCAAGAAAAAAAATTCATTTTCGTAGATATTTGCACCTCTTTCCTGCACCGTTAGTGAACGGACGTTATAGCGGCTGCGGTAAGTCGTTTTATTGCCTAGATATTTGCACCTCTTTCCTTCATCGTTAGTGAACGGACGTTGTAGAGGCTGCCGTATTCAAGTTAAGTCGTTCATTGTCGTAGATATTTGCACCTCTTTCCTTCACCGTTAGTGAACGGACGTTATAGCGGCTGCGGTAAGTCGTTTTATTG
>JAAEPP010000730.1 GCA_024232495.1 Flavobacteriaceae bacterium | reverse complement strand
GTAGGCTTTGTTTGATCAGTTTTCTGGCTTTCTCCTTTCATCGACCGATGGTCATCTGACAGGATAAAAAAACTAACGATGAAGATATTGCAGGAACTAAGAAACTCAAACTACAGCAATACTAGGCCGGGGATAGCAGATCTTGGCTCGTCTCGGAACTGATACTTGTATTTCCATAGACACGTGATCGTGGAGACTCTGTTTTGATATCTCGATTTTATCTCATTCTATATGAATGGATGTCCTAAAAAGATACGGAAGGCAAGCATCTTGTTAATACTTTTTACAGTTTACTATGCCTACGGCCTACCACCCTGAGTATACCAGTTCTCGTCTGATCACTGAAGTCAAGCAGGGTCGGGCCATGTCAGAACTTTGATGGGTCACTGCGTAGGAACACATGGTGTTGTAGGCTTAAATTTTTAATTTTCTAGGCTATCTCTTTTCATCGACAAATGGTATCTGTCAGGATTAACAAACTATACATGACTTTTTTGAAGGAACTAAGAAGCTCAAACTACAGCAATACTAGGCCGGGGATAGCAGATCTCGTCTCGGAACTGATGGTTGTATTTCCATAGACACACGATCAGGGAGACTGTTT
>JAAEPP010000729.1 GCA_024232495.1 Flavobacteriaceae bacterium | reverse complement strand
TTATTTTGAACACTTGCATATGGTATGTTTTATCATCATCCATGCAATTGGCCACACAACATACTGGCAGGATGGCCCAGTGGTCTATGGCGCTGGTTTAAGGCGCCAGTCACTTTGGTGGCTTGGCTTCAAGTCGCAGTTCTATCATTTTCCATGCTATTGACCATACTCTTACAGGTAGAATGGTCAAGTAGTGTAAAGCCCTGGTTTAAGGCACAAGTCACTTCGGTGGCGTGGGTTCAAGACCCGCTCTTGTCATTTTGTTGACATTCCTATACAAAATATTGTTTCCTGTATTTTGAACACCTGCTCGTGGTATCTACTACCACCCTGAATGCTATTGACCACACAATATAGAGGAACGATGGCCGAGTGGTCTAAGGCCCTTGTTTAAGGCACCAGTCACTTCGATGGCATTGGATCGAGTCCCTCTTCTGTCATTTTGTTTACACTCCTATATAAAAGTATTTTTCATGTATTTTGAACACCAGCACATGGTATCTTCTACCATCATCAATGCTTTTGACCACAAAACATACAGGCAGGATGGCCTAGTGGTCTAAGGCCCTGGTTTAAGGCACAAGTCACTTCGTTGGCGTGGGTTCGAGTACTACTCCTGTTATTTGTTGACATTCCTGAAGAAAGTATTGTTTCCTTTATTTTGAACACCTGCACATGGTGTCATCTACCATTATCCATGCTATTGACCACAAAACTTACAGCCAAGATGGCCAAGTGGTCTAAGATGCTGGTTTAAGGCACCAGTCACTTCGGTGGCGTTGGTTTCAGTCCTACTCCT
>JAAEPP010000728.1 GCA_024232495.1 Flavobacteriaceae bacterium | reverse complement strand
GCTTTCAATCCTTTCGTTAAAAATTGTATGACCGTATCCTTGATTCAACTCAACATTCTTCAAACTTGCCAGTATAAATGATCGTTTGTACGAATCGAGTGATATCTTTTATTCCTTTCTGGTTTTAATGTTTCGCTTTTCCTATTTCATTGAGCAAAAGAAGAGATTTATCATCCTTTTTCAGTTTTTTCAAAACTTACACCTTCCCAAATCAATAGAAAAATGAAGTTGTTTCACATCCAGTAATGGTATGCAATTGAGATAGATAGGTTGAGATTCTTTCCCCTATAGGAACGTGTGGACTATGCTTACATCCTTAAATTTGTCATGGTCTACCTTCGTGAGCAACTGTGTCTCCGTTTAACAAGTTCAAGGGTTTGAGCAAAAGATACCTCAAAGAAATGCATGGTCACTATTTTTCAATAACATTGAGAACCAAACTGACCTCATCTCACTTGTAGTAAAAGTACATGAAAAGGAATGAAACAAGAAGTAAGTTTTTGGTGCCGGTGATTTTCAGCGATGGAAAGAAACTTGAAGCCGCAAAGGATAGCCTCAAAATCGTTTTCTATTGTAATAAAGAAGAGACCAACACAAGGCTCGTCCTTCATAACTGCCTTCAAGATATGAATATTGTTATCGTATCAAAAGACACTGATTCTAGTACGGCTAATAGACAGAGTTGGCGCACCAGGATAAACCATGACAAATTTGAAGATGTAAGCCAAGTCCACACGTTCCTAGGGGAAAAACCTTAATC
>JAAEPP010000727.1 GCA_024232495.1 Flavobacteriaceae bacterium | reverse complement strand
AACTTTAAAACTATCTTTTTTATAAGTTATTTTTGCTTTAATTTTTTTCTTCTTTGCTAGCTTTATAATTTCTTTACTAGCCTTTTTAGTTGCTGAGCTGGTTTTACCTTGCTCTTTTACTATTCTTGTTATTGCTTTAGTGAAATTTTTAACAAACTTCGTATTTTTTAATTTTTTAGCTTTACCAATAGCTCCTCCACCTAATTCCAAAGCTAAAAATTCTCCATATATCTTACCTAGGATTATCCCTTTCTTTTCTAAATCTGCATCTGCAAATTCTTTTGCAAACTTAAGCATTTTATCTGCTGCTTCTTTTCCGACATGTTTTACTATATCGCCACTTAATTCATAAATTAATTTAACACTTCCTTTGGGACCTAATTTGGTAATAATATCTTTTGATGATATGCTTTTTCCTAAGGTATATAGTCCTTTACCCATACTATAGATTCCTTCACCTGTGCTTACTACTCCTTGAAAAACTCCTTTTGCGATACCTTTATAAAGTTTGATTTCATCTCCTAATTTATCAGCAGCTAAAGCCCATGTTTCAGCCGCCAGAGCATCTTTTTCTCTGGGGTCTTTTATTGAATCTATAGCTGTACGTAATTCAAATAGAAAGTCTTCCCATTCTCTAGAATTTTTATGTGTGGTTATTTCTGAATTGTTTTCATTGCGTTTCTCGTCCGCACCCGATGCATCTCTCTATTCCGTTT
>JAAEPP010000726.1 GCA_024232495.1 Flavobacteriaceae bacterium | reverse complement strand
GTTTGACACCCAACGAAAGGATCTTCTCGCTGGAGTTTTGGAAGTAGTACGACCGTTAATTGCTGTAAACAGCCTCTCTAATAATGGTCTTACAAAACTTTTAATATGTGGAGATGAAAGATTTCCTGATATTATTAATAAAAAGATACTTGAACTAACTCTACATTTTATTCATAAATCAGGTCGGTTTGATTAACAAAGTAATTCGTATTTCTTGTTCTCTTGATACGCGCCACACAACCACAAATTCCTTTTATTTTCATTTTCTTTTTATTGGTTCCTTTGTTTCGAATTTCCATGTAAAATTTTGTTTTAATTGTTTACAAAAAAATGTTGAAATTAGAATTTAGATGTTTTTCAATCATTTAGTGTAATGGCCCTGGGATAGTCATGAACTTTTGCTTCCCAGGGTATCGTCATTGTAGCGTTAGATGTGTTTGTAAGTTCTTGTAAAATTTTATCAATTGATATATAAAAAAGAAAAAAGTTTGTCTGTCTATTAACAACTAAAAACGTTAGTTAGAAATAATTGCTTCTTATTTGTGTTTTAGGCCAATTCACAACATCATCGAAATTTCATGGTAGTTCAGATCTGCAACTGACTGCAACTCTGAGTGGAGGCAAAGGGGATACTGCGTGGCAGCATGCGCAGTTATTCAGACAAAATGTAAAGGACTTGAATGAGTTTCCTTTGGATATAACTTTGCATTTTGCAAAGAAATAAATATTATTTATATAACTTAAGAATATCTCGATTCTACCAAAATCTTGATTTTTCATGCTATTTGCT
>JAAEPP010000725.1 GCA_024232495.1 Flavobacteriaceae bacterium | reverse complement strand
CCCGGTAGATATTAAACTTAATAGAAAATACAATCAAGGCTTAGCTAAAAAATTAAAAGTATTCATTTATAAATTATCAAAAATTGATATCACTTCAGTATCTATAAAAAATCAATTTTTAAAAAATCAGGACCAATTAAAAGGTTTTGACATCGTTCATTTAATTAATGAAAGCCCAATTGGTATAACACCAAAATATGAAAAGGAATTTATATCCTTTTTAAAAAAACACAATAAAAAACTTTTTTTACTTTCATGTGGAGCTGATTATATAAGTGTAAAGCATTCTTTTGATAAAAAACCAGCATATTCTATTTTAGAACCTTATTTTAACAATAAAGCTTCTAGTAAGAGTTTCGATCCCATTCTTAAATATTTAAAACCAGCATACAAAGAACTTCATGATTTTGTGTATAATATTATAGAAGGTGTTGTTTCTTCAGATTTAGATTATCACATACCATTGAAAGGGCACCCAAAATATTTAGGATTAATAGCTAATCCAATAAATATTGAGTTATTAAAATTCACGCCCTTAAAAGTTAAAGAAAAAGTAATCATTTTTCATGGCATCAATAGTGCAAATTATTATAAGAAGGGAAGTGATTATTTTGAGGAAGCTTTAGAAATTATTCAAAATAAATTTCCAAATAAAGTTGAAATAAAAATTGTAGAAAGTTTACCTTATACTAAATACATTAAAACCTACAACGAAGCACATATTGTATTAGATCAAGTATTAGCTTATGACCAAGGATATAATGCCTTAGAGGCTATGTCTAAAGGTAAAGTAGTTTTTACTGGCGCTGAAAAGGAATTTTATGAATATTATAATCTTAATAAAACAGTAGCAATTAATGCTTTACCAGATGCTCAAAAAATTGCAGATGCACTAGAAGAATTAATATTAAATCCAAATCAAATAATGGCTATAGGTAAAAATGCCAGAGAATTTATCGAAAAAGAACATCATTATATAAACTCTGCTCAAAAATATTTGGATACGTGGAGGTCTACCTAAATAGTATTAAGTTTTTTTCTAATCGTTCCTTTTCCCCTTCCCAATCTCTAGAAACATTTTCTTTTAAAAGTTTTGCTGGTATTCCTCCTATTAAAATGTTTTCTCCAAAAGTTGTATAATCTTTATTACATAATGTATTGGACGCGATTGTGCAATTGTTTGGAGTAATGGTTCCTTGCATGATCGTAACACGATTACTGACAAAGTTATATTTACCAAGTTTAATTGGGGCATTCATTGGGAATCGTTCTCCTGTTTCAGTATTAAACATGGTATGAAAATTAGTATCAATTAGTTGCGCTTCCGATCCAATGCGTGCACACTCTTCTAAAACAATTTTTTCTTTACATATTATTTTTCCGTTGGAAGCCATCGAGGATAAATGTCCAAACTCACAAATAGCATCAGAAGCTACATACACAAAATAATCAATACCAAATTGAACGTGTCCCTTAAATGTAAGGGTTCCATCAAGAACCAATTGAGCTGTTTTTTTTGATTGTGAAACCAATTCATAGCGTTGACCAAAACCTATCATTGCTTTTTTAATGGGGGCCTCTATCGTTATAGTTCCTTTTAAACTAGAAAGTTTTACTTTTCCGTAAAAATAGACAGGTAATTTTCTAGCGATTGCATAAGGAAACATTTTAAAGTTAAAATAATACGTTTTTAACCAATTAACGGACCAAAAAAAGGTATTTTTCTTTTTAAAATACCTGTAACTATTTTTTAAAAATTGTATCATTTTTTTCTTTTAAAAATCCCTGCTAAATAATCTTTAACCCCTATTTTTTTGTCTAGCTCTTTGTATGAATACCAGCAAGAAACTACAATTAAACCAATCATTAAACTATTTTTTAAAATAGAGCTCGGTATCAACGTAATTGAAAAAGCTAGGAAACACATAATTACCGTAAAGGTAAATATTTTATAGAAACCTTTTTCAAAATAAAAATCGTACCGGTAATACGTTATGATTCGTATCGCTATAAAATGGATGATATAATAGATAAAAAAACTGATACCAACTCCTTCCAAACCTCCAAAATGATATCCAATTATATTAATTGAAAGTAAAATAGTATTGAATCCAATGGCAGTTTTAATAAAAACTTTGGAGTCTCCTTTCGCAATAATCATGTAGCCCATAGACCAAGAAACCGCTTTAAAAATCATACCTAAAATCCCCCAAGTAACCATGGCAACAATGGGCGAAAATTCATGAGAATATAAAATAACAATAATAAATGGAGCACATGCTAAAAAAACAACTATGATAGGTGTAATAAGCAATATTGCTACTGTTGCTTGTTCCAACACTGTTTTTCTTAGTTTTTTAATATCATTAGCAATTTCTGATAATCTAGGAAAGTAATCTGTACCCATGGCATTAAAAATAATACCCACATAAGAGTTAAGAATTACAAAACCTGCGCTATACAAACCGACATCTATTAAGCCTAATTCTTCAGTTTCATTAGCTGAACCAATATAAATTCGTATAATGTAAGCAACCAACAAAGTAATTAAACTACTCAAACTCAGCATAACACCTAGGTTAATCATTCCTTTACCTTCCGAAACAGCTTCTTTCCTCGAAATAGTTACAGATTTAATATCTAATTTATGAGAATAATAATACGTAAAAACAAAACTCATAAAAGTTGCAATTATAATTGCAGGAACAATGGCGTCTATCTTGTAATAATAATACAACGGAAGGGTAATAAGTAGCCCAATAAAATTACCAAGTAAATTGGCCTTCGCAAGTGATTTTAACTTTCTTAAACCCTGAAGTATCGCTAATTGACTACTGGACAACTGTTTAAATAATAAAGCGATTGAAATCCACCTAAATGAAATGGTATAGTCCTTATTTCCAAATGCTATTTCACTCAACCATGGAGCTGATAAAATCATTAATATAACACCTACGGTAATTGTTAACCATACTAGCTTCTTTAAAATACTTATAGTGATAGCGACACTTTTTGAATTTGAATTGGTATTCGCCAAAGAGATGTCTTTAACAGCACTTCGTTCTAAACCTAAATTGGTAAGCCCATTTATCAACTCCATAGTCGTTAGCAATAAATTTGAGATCCCCATACCTATGGGACCAATCAATAATGCTATAGCTTTTGAACGAATTAATCTTAAAATAATATTAATGAATTGAACCCCTCCAAAAAGCGAAGTTGCATTTAACACCTTACGATATGATTGTTGGTTATCGTTCACTATTCTCGGAAATTTTTTGCATATTAAAATATCTAAACACTAAATAAAACACGACTATTAACATGACAACTGATCTGATCAAATGAGCCATAACGACACCTTCAATCCCATAAAAGTTAACTAAATAACGTGCTGAAAAATAAAATAATGCCAAGGATAAAATCTCCGTAAATATGAAGTTTCTAACCATTTTTTTTGCAATAAATTGATGACTCAAAACTAAGGTTGCTAATTTTAAAAAATCTGCGGTTAATTGCCATTTAAATAAGGGGGACATCGCAGTAAAATCTGGGTAAATAAATAAAATTACATAGTCTCTAAAAACATAAACCAATAGCATCCCTATTCCAAATAAAGGAAGTAAGGTTTTGTAAATCGTTTTCAATTCTAAAATGAATCCTTTTCTTGTATGGATACTGGCAAATTTAGGAATCACATATAAGGAGAAAATTGAAGCTGAAAAAACCATGTAATTTTTGGAAATAAAGGTCATTGCTGTCCATATTCCAGAGTCTGCTTCTGTAATTCTATTACGAATCATAGTTCGAATATCAATTTCAACAAAGCTCAATAAACCGGTAGACACAAAAGACATTAAGGTAAATGCTAGCAATTCTTTAGCGAAAGGAATTTTAAAATTCAACTCCGAAAAGTGAACATATTCCTTTAAGGTTTTAAAAAAAATATAACATAAAACCAGAAACTGAAGGATGGGAGTTATTGCAATAGCTATTAAAGCTCCATCAATATTATATTTAACTAAAAATAAAATTAGGAGTATCGCCCCCAACAAGTAGCTGATTAAATCAATTTTTGCAAAATTTTTATACTTGGATAAGCCATGAACGACTCCATTAAAAACACGATAAGTTGCAATAAATGGAACGATCACTGCTAACAGTTTAATTAAGTATTCAAAATCTACAGTACCAAATAAATAAGTACTTAAAAAAGCCGCATTGAAGAAAAGTAATAAGGAAGTTACTACGATTCCGATGGAGGTAAAAACGAAGGCAGTGGAAAACATTTTTTGTAGCTGTTCTTCATCATCTTTGTATTCAGAAACATATTTAGTTACTCCATTAAAAATACCTCCTGTAGAAGTTGATGTTAATAATGAGGTGAAATTTCGTAATTGTCCTATTTTTGAAATTCCTTCTTCCCCTACTAATTCTGCAAGAAAACGCTGTATAAAAAGAGAAATTACCAATCGAATGCTAATGACAACTGCATTTAAAGAGGTCATCTTCAACAATAAATTTTCTCTTAAAACTTTAGGAATTTTCAAATTAAAATGAGTTTAGAACTTCAATTATTTTTTGAACCTCGATGTTGTTCAGTACCGGACTTATCGGAATACTTAGTACTTCTTGGTGAATTTTTTCAGTTATAGGAAAATTTAAATTAGAAAACTCCACAAGGGCTTCCTGTTGGTGCGGCGGAATGGGATAATGAATTAAATAACCAACTTCATGTTTTGTAAGGTGAGCAATCATCGCTTCTCTGTTAGATATTTGAATTACAAACAAATGAAAAACATGCCCCTTTTTGTTAATTATGGTAGGTAATTTAATTTTTGGATTACTTATTTCAGCAATATATCGATGAGCTATCTCTTGCCTTCTTTTATTATCTTGCTTCAAAAAGGGTAATTTTACTCTTAAAAGAGCAGCCTGAACATCGTCAAGTCTCGAGTTAAAGCCGATGTATTCGTTCACATATTTAGAGGAGGATCCGTAATTTCTTAATTTTCTGATTACCTCAGCTAATTCTGTATCGTTGGTAGTGATAGCTCCAGCATCTCCCAATGCTCCTAAATTTTTAGTTGGATAAAAACTAAATCCTGCGGCACCTCCTAAATTACCAGCTAAACGCCCTGTATTTGCTATTGCGCCGTGGGCCTGTGCGGCATCTTCAATTACTAATAAATTATTATCGGCAGCAATTTGATTGATCGCATCCATTGGAGCTAATTGTCCATACAGATGTACCGGAAGAATTGCCTTGGTTTTATTGCTAATTGAACGCGATATAGCTTCCAAATTAAAATTAAACGTAGTTGCTTCAGATTCTACCAAGATTGGTTTTAAACCAGCTTGTTTAATGGCTAGTATGGTAGCTATATAAGTATTTGATGCAACCAAAACCTCATCCTTATTTTTTAATTTTCCAAGGGTTTTGTAGCCCTCGAGAATCAATCGAAGCGCATCTAGGCCATTCCCAACACCTATGCAGTATTTCGTTCCACAGAAAGCAGCAAATTCTTTTTCGAATGATTTGACATTGGATCCTAAAATATAATATCCAGCATCTAAAAAATCAGTGAATTTATTTTTAAATTCCTTTTCAAATCGATGATTCATTTTATGTAAATCTAAAAAAGGGATCATATTGTTTTAAATTCAAGTGTTTTGTAGGATGCGGTTTCTATTTCATAATTATTAAAAATATGAGGACGTGCCCCACAACTTTCTTTCCAGAACAGCAAACCCTCATTAAGTGATTCTCCATTTTCTACACTGGAAGTATTGAAACTAAAATAGTCTCTGTTTTCTTTAAATTCTTGGATGATAAAGTCATACAATAAATCCAAGCTTCCCAACTCGTTTTTGTTGGCTTTTGCAGAAACATACTGTGGATGCACTACTTGACCTGTTAAAAAAACAGTAGTTCCAGCTACAATTGTGCCGTCTTGATAAACATTTACTTGACGAATATGATTTGGAAATTTACTCGCTAAGTATTTAATCTCCTCAAGGGAATGAACGGGAGCTGTATTGTATTTTGATGAAAGATTTGGAATTAGTACTTCATTCCAAAATAAGTCATAATTATCATCAGTCTTAACTACTAAATTTTTTCGTTTTGCTTTGTTAATACCCTCTCTCCTGTTTTTTTGAAAAGGTAGTTGGTGGCGGTAGTCTATTAAAAGAACCACGTCACGTTTTATTAATCTAGCTGCTGCCTTAAAAAATAAATATTCAAGTTCATCTGAAGGAAGTTTATTATAAAAGGGAGGAATTAATCGCACCTCTAATTTTTGAATTCCGTTTTCGAATAGAAATTTATTTATTTCTTTAAAAGCATCAAAAGTTTGTTTTAGTTTGGCTGAGTTATTGAGGAGGAGCCCACCATAGGTAAGTCCTTGATGTGAGTATATCACCTCGTTTTTTTTATTTGCCGGAAGCAATGCATATAATTTTTCATTTTTATAGATCATCAATGAAAAATCTTCAAAACGATCTTGATGATAGTCCATAAAATCTCTCTGAAATAAAAAAGTAGCATTTTTAGCAGTGGCTATAAAACGATCCCATTCTATTTTATCTTCGGCAGTATATCTAGATACTTTATACACAAAAAAAGTGTTTGTTTATAATCATTATTGAACTGTAAATCTACTTATAATTTTTATTTTAGTAAACTTTTGCCTACTACGTAGGTAAGTACAACAAAAAAACAGCTAGAATATTATAAAAAAAAGGGATTTAATTAATAAATCCCTTTTTTTAAATGTTATAGTTTGTTCCTTTTTCGATCAACTTCTTTGAGATAGATTTTTCTCAATCTTAAATGACTTGGAGTGACCTCTACATATTCATCTTTTTGAATATATTCTAGCGCCTCCTCTAGTGAAAATTTTATCGCAGGGACAATCCTAGCTTTATCATCGGCACCTGAGGAACGTACATTACTTAACTTTTTAGTTTTGGTAATATTTACCACCATATCATCTTGACGGGTATTCTCACCAATAACTTGTCCTTCATAAATATCTTCTCCCGGATCTACAAAGAATTTCCCTCGATCTTGCAATTTGTCTATTGAATACGGAATAGCTTTTCCATTTTCCATGGAAACCAAACTTCCATTTAATCGTTCTGGAATTCCCCCTTTTAATGGCTGATATTCGAAGAAACGGTGCGTCATAATCGCTTCACCAGCTGTAGCTGTTAATAAT
>JAAEPP010000724.1 GCA_024232495.1 Flavobacteriaceae bacterium | reverse complement strand
GTGCAGGTGTTAAAAATAAAGGAAACAATACTATGTATAGGAATGTCACCAAAATGACTGGAGTGGGACTCGAACCCACTCCATCGATGTAAATGATGCTTTAAACCAGCGCCTTTGACCAGTCGGCAATCCTGCCTGTATGTTTTGACGTCAATAGCATGGATAATGGTAGGAAATTCCATGTGCAGGTGTTCAAAATAAAAGAAATAATACTCTGTATACGAATGTCAACACAATGACAGATGTGGGACTCAAACACACGCCACCAAAGTGAGTGGTGCATTAAACTAGCGCCTCTTACCATTCGGCCATCCTTCCTGTAGGTTTTGAGGTCAATAGCATGGATGATGGTAGAAGATACCGTGTGCTGGTTTTGAAAATAAAGGAAACCTGCTTTGTATAGGAATGTCAACAAAATGATTGGAGTGGGAATCACACCCACTCCATCGAAATAAAGATGCCTTAAACCAGCGCCTTACACCACTCGGCCATTCTGCCTGTATGTTGTGTGGTTAATAGCATAGATCAAGGTAGAAGATACCATTTGCAGGTATTCAAAATAAAAGAAACGATACTTTGTATAGGAATGTCAACAAAATGACTGGAGTGGGACTCGAACCCACTCCATCGATGTAAATGATTCTTTAAACCAGCGCCTTAGACCACTCGGCCATCCTTTCTGTATGTTTAGTGGTCAATAGTATGGATGATGGTAGAAGATGCGATGTGGAGGTGTTCAAAATACAAGAAACAATACTTTGTATAGGAATTTCGACAAAATGACAGGAGTAGGTGCAAACCCACGCCACCAAAATGACTGGTGCCTTAAACCAGCGCCTATTACCTCTCGGCCATCCTGCCTGTATGGTTTGAGGTCAATAGCATGGATGATGGTAGGAGATTCCATGTGCAGGTGTTCAAAATAAAAGAAACAATACTTTGTATAGGAATGTCAACAAAATGACTGGAGTGGGACTCGAACCCACTCCATCGATGTAAATGATTCTTTAAACCAGCGCCTTAGACCACTCGG
>JAAEPP010000723.1 GCA_024232495.1 Flavobacteriaceae bacterium | reverse complement strand
CTTGTATAGATAATTTGAGAGGCTTTTCAGAAGCAATTCAAAGTATTTATCCTAAAACAGAAATTCAAAGTTGTATAATACATCAGATAAGAAATTCGATGAAATATGTATCTTCAATGGATAGAAAAATATTTATGGCAGATTTGAAAAAAATATATAAAGCAGATACTAAAGGTGTAGCAGAAGATGAATTATTAAATTTGGGAGAAAAATGGGGTAAAAAATATCCAATAGTGATAAAATCCTGGGATCAAAATTGGGAAAAGTTAAGTGCTTATTTTGAATATTCTACTGATATTCGTAGATTGATTTACACTACAAATGCAGTAGAGGGTTATCATCGTCAAGTACGAAAAGTAACAAAAACTAAAGGTAGTTTTACCAATGATATGTCTTTATTGAAGTTGGTTTATCTGGCGACAAAAAACATATCAAAAAAATGGATTTCTCCAGTAGCAAATTGGAGCTTGACTTCTCAACAATTGGCTATCAAATTTGGGGATAGGATGCCTTTGG
>JAAEPP010000722.1 GCA_024232495.1 Flavobacteriaceae bacterium | reverse complement strand
GTATTTTGATTTGAGATATATTCGCAAGGTGGTTGATGTTGATATTTATATAGCATTTTAGCGCGAATTTCAAACTTTACAATATAGTTACCAGATCTCAGGTGATATGTTAATGAGAAATATATTATCTCCCCTAGAACCACGAGCAACAATGTACAACCGTGAATAACAGCCTTTAACAGTGAGCAATGATGAACTAGTATGCTTCATAACGAGACTGGCCTCAATATGGAAATATTCTTGCTCATCTTTGCTCACTCTTAAATACCTTTATTCACGCTAGTACATTGCTGCACCTGGTTCTAATAGGAGAAAAAGGTGTCGATAACAATAATGATAATGATAATGTTTAATCTCTGACTGAGAAGGAAATGACGTTATGTGGTTGATGCTGTTATTCACTTTGAATTTAAGCACCAGTTTCAAATCTTACATTATAGGTAGTTACCAGACCTTAAGTGATATATATTTTGATTTGAAATATATTCCTAAGGTGGTTGATGTTTATATTCATATAGCATTTCAGCGCCAATTTCAAACTTTACAAACTAGTTACCAGATCTCAGGTGAAATATATGTTGATGTGAAATATATTCGTAAGGTGGTTGATGCTGTTACTCATATTTCACTTGAGCGTATAGTATTTAAGCGCCAATTTCAAACTTTACAATATAGTTACCAGATCCCAGGTGATATGTTAATGAGAAATATATT
>JAAEPP010000721.1 GCA_024232495.1 Flavobacteriaceae bacterium | reverse complement strand
TGATATATTGAGGGACAAGGACCTTTTCATCAGGTGGAGCCAGTTCGGGGCCTTGTGCCCGGTCATGGAAAATGGGGGCGGAGGGGAACACCGCCCCTGGATGTATGATGATGAAGTCCTTGAAATTTATAGAAAATGAAGAGAAGACAGCAAAATTTTTAAGATTACTTAAATTGACCAAACTTCTTTTTGAATTCATAAAAATTGACTACAATCCTCAATCTTACCTAATTGATTAAAATTAGAATTAATTAAAATTAAAATGTTTTTTCTAAAGTGACTCAGGAAGCTACATGACATTTCAATTTTGATCTTGCTTGGGATTAAAATTGTTGAAAGTAAACATATTAATTTTTGAATTTTACATCGTATCTTCATCTAAAAAAGGATTGAAGTTTTCTTCCTGTTTATCTAAGTCATCCTTTTCGTTTGTAAACTGTTTAAAATATTTTGAAGCAAAATTTTTTTTACGATTAATTTTGGATATTTTAACATTATAAGCAGAAGAATTCTCAGCGAAAGGAAGCTTGAGTTTCTCTTTGAAACTTTCTAAACTGGATTTCTGTTTCGAGAGAAGAGTGATATTACTTTTGGCTTAATTCTATATGTGAGCTTTCGAATTTCGCTTTTCATTGAGTAAAGAAGTGAAAATCGATTTTTCTTTGAAAGAATTAAGTTTCTAGATGTTATTTGGGAATTACTTCGAATTAATTGAAGGGAAACTGATCTTGTTAAACTCAGATTTAAACAGATTTTTGTTTGAAGTTTTAGCAGTTTGATTGTTGGATATGACAGAAGACTCTTTAGAGTTTTCATTGATTTATTCCAATCTTTTACCATTATTGATAACATTGTTCCATTTTTAGTCTTCCTCTCTAACCATGCTCTTCAACAAAAATCTGCTTTCAAAATTTTCATTTTTAATTGCCCAGAAAAATTCTTCACAAACGTCTAAATTATGAACTTCAATTTTATTCCTGAATTATTTTTTTTGATCTTGTTTCTTAATGTAGAAATCAAAAATCTCTTCCAAGTAGTCAAACTTGTTGATATTCCAAAGAGGAGAATGTCTGTATGTTGTGAGATTGTTGAATGAAGTTACTTTCGCATCATCCGATACTCGCATTCTGAGTTTATCAAAAAGAAAAGAAAAAACCTGAAAAGATCCTTTGCAAATAGCGATATGCCAAATCGAGTCAGTTGTATGATCACAATAGAAAACAAGAGCTTCGAAAATTTCTTGATCTTCATAAATATCTTCAATTAAAGGTAGATTTAAGAAATATGCAGCTAATTGTAATATATTGTACTTGTAGTCGGTAAAAAGATAAGTTACTAAGTCCACTCTTTCCATTTCAAACATATCTAAAAAATCATCCAATCTGCATGGATTGATAATGGTCTTTATGATTAAATCCTAGGATATTTCCTTCTAAGGATTGCTGTGAGTATCGAGAGTAGTCATCTTTCTCTAAAATTAAATTAAATAAAAAAAAACGAATTAAATTCGGTTTTTGATACTCTTTTTAAATACAAATATTAAAGTTAATAAGGAAGTCTATTAAGAAAAGTAAGACAGTCTCCATTGTTATCCATTGGCACTCCTGAACAGGTTAAATGGCATGGTGAGGTGTATCTGTTTCCATCAGTTCCACAAATTGGATTTAAAACATCTGGGCAATTACAAGTAACACCACAATCTCCTTGGTAAGCCATTTGAACGCTCTCACAATTAGATTGACAGAAACTCCTGTAGGTTACTCCGTCTACTCCGCAAATTGGATCAACCTGATTTCCACAGTTACACTCAGTCTTGCAATCTCCCTCGTAAACTACCGTAACTCCGTTACAGTCAGCGTCACAGGAATTGAAATAAGTGACCCCATCGTTTCCACAGACTGGCAAATGGTAACTAGAGCAAGAATCGCATTTGTTACAGATTCCTTTGTATAATTCCTTTACTCCTATTTTTCTGGCATAGCATTTGTTTATGTAAGTTCTATGATCTCCACCACAAATCGGCTTTTTACCCATTAACTAGCATATGTCGCATATATTAATAGCTATCAGACTCATCAACAATAATATTTTCTTCATTTGAATTAGATTATTAATTAATTCAAACAAAAACTATTAGCTTCAAATTTACAAGCAAAAAAATAACCTCAAGAGCAACAGATTTTTAAGCCTTTACAGCATTCATTTATCGAGCTTAATCTCTTTATCATCCAGAGAAAGCATTTCGAAAAACGCGCTTTAAATTCAAATCAGAATTTTTTTAAACATAAATCTTTAATTTCGGAATTTAAATTTAATTTTTATTTCTAAAAGCTTTTGTCTCGGGGTTTGGGGTTTGGGGTTTGGGGTTTGGGG
>JAAEPP010000720.1 GCA_024232495.1 Flavobacteriaceae bacterium | reverse complement strand
TTCTGTATTACTAATATATTGTCTATCCTAGTTTTTTAAGGAAATTATGGACTAGCAATAAAAAGTCGGACAAATTTTATAAGACCTATGCTACATATTTAAATTGATAAATGATTAGTTTCACCACGTTGTTCCTTGTTTTTTCGTGTTTATCACGCAATGTAGCGTAGCGAAATGGAGTGATAAATACGAAAAAGCGACAACTTGTTTAAATTTGTTAAACAAAAAAACAAGATGAAACAAGTTTATCATTCTAATGCGACAACTAATGTACGATTGCGTAATGAAATTAATAAAAGTAAATTATGTAACAGCTCTTTATCATTAAAATATGGAGTATCTGAAAAGACTATCCAGAAATGGAAAAAAAGAAAAGGATTTGAGGATAGAACTTCACGCCCTCACACTATTAAATACACGCTAAGTGATTTGGAACAATTAATAGCTGTAGAACTCAGGTCGCTCACTTGGTTGACTTTAGATGAGATTACAGAAGCTGTTAACCCATTGGAACCAGAGAAAATAAGATCAGCTGTTTATAGAACTTTTGTACGAGAAGGTATCAATAAAATTCCTGAAAAAGAGAAGGAAAAGGCAAAGAAATTCAAGGAATATGACCCTGGGTTTCTCCATATAGATGTGACCTATTTACCTAAATTAAACGGCGTTAAATACTATCTCTTTGTAGCTATAGATAGAGCTACAAGAATCTTGTATTACAAAATATACGATGCTAAGACAAGTGAAAATACCGAAGATTTTATGCTGAAGTGTTTAGATTTTTTCCCGTTTGGAATCACCCATGTTTTGACAGATAATGGACTCGAATTTACCAATCGATTACTAAAAAACAAAAAAGGAGAATACTGTGCCAAGCCTAGTAAACTTGATATAATTTGTAAGAAAAATAGCATCGACCATAGGTGTACCAAGCCTTTTACTCCTAAAACCAATGGTATGGTTGAAAAAGCCAATGACATCATTAAAAGTAAAACCATAAAGATAACAAGCTATAATACAATAAAGCAAATGAATAGAGATTTAATGGGGTTTTTAGTGAACTATAACCTCTATAGGCGTCACGGAAGTTTAAGACGTGAACTTAAAGTAAAAACACCTTTTAATGCCGTTGAGAAATGGTATGAATTAGACCCTAAAATATTTAAAGAAAAACCAAATCATTTTATAAATAAAATTCTAAATTTGAAAATAATTTAAACAGGTTGTCAAAGGAACAACCTTGTGAAACTTAACACTTTATTATTTAATTTCTTTGTAAATTATGATTTATAAACACGCATTAAATTGATAGAAAAACTAGAACAGCATTACGGTTATTTATTTGAAGACGATTTAATTAAAGAAATAACTGGTGTTGCTATTTACAAGGAATTTAAGGTCAATTCAACCATT
>JAAEPP010000719.1 GCA_024232495.1 Flavobacteriaceae bacterium | reverse complement strand
GGGACTGCAGGGTTGCAGACAGCTCGTGATTATGACCATGTAAAGAGATTCATCAATCAATTTGTTTAAGTGGAAGAAATCCCCCTTGTATGACATTGTGCTGTTTGGGAACAAGGGTGTGGGAAAGTCATCAATTGTCAGCCAATAACTTGACAACGTGTTTTCTGTTACTCGAAAGCTCAACCACCATTCACTCCACACTATCAATGTTGCTCAATAGCTGAAATAAGCATCTTTTTACACTAAAAATTGGAAGCAGTTGTCAAAAAGCCAGAAAATTAAGTCGAACCTGTTTTTTCTTGCCACAATCAATCTAGTTCAATGAGTGAATGATCAATAGGGACTTCAGGGTTGCAGACAGCTCGTAATTATGACCCAGCAAAGAGAGTCATCAATCAATCCATTGCAGTGGAAGAAATCCCCATTTTATGACATCGTGCTGTTTGGGAACAAAGGTGTGGGAAAGTCATCAACCGTCAGCCAATATCTGGACAACATGTTTCCTGTTACTCGAAAGCTCAACCACAATTCACTCCACACTATCAATGTTGCTCAATAGCTGAAATTAACATCTTT
>JAAEPP010000718.1 GCA_024232495.1 Flavobacteriaceae bacterium | reverse complement strand
GTATCAACCAAAGCATATGTCATTAAACATATAGGACAATGTATTCCGATGTCATTTTGGTCTATTGCTACATTTTAACATAACATTCGATGATGCAATTAGGAGCGTCACATATTACGTAATCATATGGGACTTTAATGGCGGCCTCTGACCAAAAATAGGGAGTTCTGTTACTTCCTGTATGTTGTGGCTTAAGGCCAAGATGAGGTATGCTGGCCTCCGGTCGCGAAATTTCGTTTGTGCCTTAAATAATATGATTACTTAATATGCTTGCACTAGCTTCCTATTTAGACTGGAGCGAATCCATGTAACTGTGAGAAGAATATTTTATTGTGCTTAAGATATTAGTGTTGCCATGGTTAGTCAGAAAGCCTACATGGTTTTGTTTTAAATTACATTTTTATATATATATATTTCATGAAAATATTCTTTATCCCTGGTGCATTGTGCTTTGCAGTGCTTCAGGAATAAATAATTTACCTGTTAAATTAGATAAATTAATAATAAATATTGCTTCATAATGGACAAATGAATAACTTTGATGTACTTTGGGTTCATTATATAATCTATGTTGTCTAAACAGATCATAAAATTATATCTTATACCTGAATTGAATGTATTCACATCTGTATGGATTGTCTCCACATATGTATGGATTGTCTCTACAGTCTGTATGAATTGTCTCCACAGAAATTTTGTAGGGGCGATCCATACAAGTTTCTTAAACTTATTATTTCTCTAATGTTATTAATCTAATGATATTGATGTATTTGTCAAAACACCACCAATACCTGAAGTATAATTGAGTACCATATTTTCATTGTTTAGATGTTTTGTTAAATTTTGGTGAAGGTTTTTCCACTAGTAGTATGAATTGTCCCTACATTACCCTAAATTCAAAACATATATGTTAAAACAGGTATACTAAAAAATTAAAATTTCCAAAACTTTTTTTTACTAATGACATACATTTTGTCCGTACAACACCAACATTTTTTTGACGTGTCAAATTTTTTTTTCTGGACTTTTTTGGGTATTTCCAATAAAAAAAATTTTGGTCGAAAAAATTTTTTGGTTGAAAAAACTTTGTTTTTTTACTGACTCGAAAAATATAAATGGCCACAGCTCGAAAAATAAGGGACATATGGAAAAAAGTTGAAGAGTGTAACTAACCCTCATTTTTAAAGTAGATGCTAGATAAGGAACTTTTTTGCCCAGAAATACATCAACGATCGATTTTGCTTTTTTAGTAGAAATTCCGTCGCATTTTTAAAATATTCATATCTTAAAAAGTTCTCGTTCAATTTGTCTAAAATTTGCACAGAAGGATTTTAACACCATTTTCAACCCTTACTCGCGTAAAAATCTCATTTTTACTAACAGTTTTACCACAAATTAACAATTTTTCTAGTAAAATGATTCAAATTTTTCAAAATGTCTAAATCCAAAATGGAAAATGACCCCTAATTCTTATTCCAAAGAGGTAATAATGTTCCAAAATATTTATATTGGATCTAG
>JAAEPP010000717.1 GCA_024232495.1 Flavobacteriaceae bacterium | reverse complement strand
TTTCAAAGATGAATCTTTGTTTTCTTTCTACTTAATAAAGTGCCTTGAAAAATACAACTGTTTTATTAAAATCTTTATGAAAATTTAAGCGAATTACCCATAAAGACATAAGGGGGACTAGCTCACATGGTAGAGCGCTTTCTTAGCATGCGAGAGGTACCGGGATCGATGCCCGGGTCCTCCAGTTCATTTAATCTAGCTCTAGGCTTTTGTTCAAAAACTGTGGAGGGAAGGAGTTTTCGCTCAGAAAGAAATCTTTGATCTTGCTTACTTTCATCAAACATCTTAACAAATCATAAAGTCTCTTTAGATCATTGATGTTTTACTGGCTGAATAGCAGCCCAAACAAGAAAGGGAATTATCTTTACTTTAAACTTGCTCAATTCAGGTGTCAGATGTCTTGACTTGGATTGCTGAGTTTGCAAATCTATATTTAGCTTGGTGTTTTAACATAAATCTAATTATTACCAAGATTTCCCCAACAAAATGAAAGTTTTTCTTCCAGTCGAGAAGATACTGTGCAAAATTCAAAACTCTTATTTTTATAGTTAAATTCGAATTGAAGATATCTTACTAAAGAGATAGCTCAATTAGATATCAGGGGGACTAGCTCACATGGTAGA
>JAAEPP010000716.1 GCA_024232495.1 Flavobacteriaceae bacterium | reverse complement strand
GGGCCTCAGTTGCCAGATCATATTTATTGCATCACCATAAATGTTTGTAGATCCGCTGCTTGATGACAGCATTAAGCCTTGAACACAGAGAATACACTGCGTCTCATGCTATTATGCAATGCATAATTTTATAAATAAAAAGTGTTCCATATATGACTAAAAGTCAAGATTGGTAAAATAAGCACATAGTACTCAAATACACTTACTGTAGAAGTGGGAGGGACATTAGGAAAATATATTTTGATTTATGGCCAAAAGGCTATTTTTTTAACTCAATTAATGTATCGAGCTATTATGCAATGAGACTATTTTCATTATTTGCTCCATTAAAAAGATTTGTATATATGTTCTGTAGGCATGTATTTAATCTCAGTGGTCCATACTTTGTAAAAAAATGTGTCCGACAAAATTTCAGTCATACAGGGATGCCCTATTGGCAATCAATTATGGGTAATATAAAAACAATATAATACATGTTTTCAATCACTTCTAATGGTTTGCAATACTTATATGTATATTTCATACATTCTTGGTAGCCTTATTTCCCAATCCAATCCAAAAAAATAGGTATTTGTATCATAAAGTGTCTTTTACGGCCCAAAAACCCTCTGAAATGATAGGTATCTTTAGCCACCAAATATGTATATATATATTGGGATTTTGGTTGAAAATACTAAATTAAAAAAAAATTCTAAAAAAATCATTCCATACAGTTCAAACCGTTTGCACTAACTCCAAATAATTTTAGAGATATAGTCATTTTAAAATATTATTTATCACTGAAATGCACCAGATATTGCACATTTTGGGTAATATCTAGCACGAAATGTTCAATATCTGGTGAATTTCAGCGATAAATAAAATATTAAAAAGGCTATATCTCTAAAACTATTTGGAGTTAGTGCAAACGGTTTGAACTGTATGGAATGATTTTTTTAGATTTTTTTCTAATTTAATATTTTCAACCAAAATCCCAACATATATATACATATTTGGTGGCTAAAGATACCCTTAATTTCAGAGGTTT
>JAAEPP010000715.1 GCA_024232495.1 Flavobacteriaceae bacterium | reverse complement strand
TCCCATGGAAAAAACTGTTGTAATACGTATGTTTACAACGTTTTAGAGCAAACAGAACCGTTTTATTCCATGGGAAATGCGTACTTTATAAGAAATAGAGGCAAACTCTTATTGCAGGGCTAAGTTTTCACTAAGTTTCATGGGGAACTATAAGAAACCCTTAGTGTAATAAGTTCTAAGCTGATCCCATGAAAAGAACTGTTGTAATACGTATGTTTACAACGTTTTAGAGCAAACAGAATCGTTTCATTCCATGGAAAATGCGTACTTTATAACAAATGAGGTGAACTCTTATTGTGGGGCTAAGTTTTCACTAAATTTTATGGGGAACTATAAGAAACCATCGATGTAATAAGTTGTTGGCTGTTTCCATGGACAGAACTGTTGTATTAAGTTTGTTTACAACGTTTTAAAGGAAACGGAATTGTTTTAGTCCAAGCGAAAGGCGTATTTTATGAGAAATTGAGGTAAACTCTTATTGCGGGGGTAAGTTTTTACTAAGTCTCATGGACAACTATAAGAAATCCTCGGTGTAATAAGTTCTAGGCTGTTCCTATGAACAGAACTGTTGTAATACATATTTTTACTACGTTTTAGAGTTAACGGGATTGTTTTTCTCTATGTGGTCGGCTTACTTAATAAGATATTGATGTGAAGGCATATTGCGGGTTGAAC
>JAAEPP010000714.1 GCA_024232495.1 Flavobacteriaceae bacterium | reverse complement strand
TGATAATGAAAGCATCTTGAAATATCTTCCAGTTATGAATCACTTAAAAAACTCACATAGTTTTTCTTCTCCTCTGCCACAAAGCCACAGCCTTCGGCCATAGTCCAAAGTGGTGGTAGAGAACACACATGACAAGTGCCAAGGTCAGCAGCATGCCAATTGTTGTAACCCCAGGGCAAACATTTTGTTACTCAGGGACACTTCTGCACACGTTTTTTGATATTTTCTGACAAATTTAGAAAGCAAACATTTCATATACTTGGATGTAAGGCATGGATTTTGTAAGCTTTTAAGGTATGCATTTCAAAAATATTTATTTATAAATGACAACCAGGTCATTTAGCCATATTTAGTTTGCGTTACTCATGGACATTTCAACTACCGCCCTAGTGGAGCACCATGTTTAGAAATTAATTACTCCCAAAGTTGAAGATACAACAAATATTCAAAATTACATGTGTCTAATTTGATTATTTCTTTGCCGGGATTAACAACATGGCTTTCTTTTTGAGAAGCAAAAAATCAAATAAATGAAGTCTGAAATTTATTTGCAAATGTCCATGAGTAACGCAGGTTTTGTCCATGAGTAACGAAATACTATGATGCATTGAATACTCCATTTCCAATGTATTATATGCAAGTTTTGGTCATTTCCTCTGGCAGCCCTGGTATTTTTTGGCAATAACAACCACTTAAAACATAACATTAGCTATGTTAAGGAGCATTTACAGGCCTTTAAAAAAGGTACATTTTCCTCAATTCCAAGATGTCCATGAGTAACGATTTAGTGTGCTTGTCAGTAAATAATTTTTTTCTCACCCAAACCGTTGTGGACCCAGAAGAACTCAACTGATTTCTCCATGAATTACCCATACAATATAGGAATGCATTTTAAACCAAATGAAAATACAGGGCGTTTTGGAGATCTAGCTCCCAATGGGGTGTGAACAATTTTCCCATAAAAATAATTTTTGCCCAGTTGCTCATTGCCGTTGTCTGGTTGGTCGACTTCAAAGGTATTTGCATTGCCAGTGGGATCACAATTCCATGGAATATGTCAAGGAAAGCGAAAGAAAGAAGGTTGTCAAACCAAAACAATGGGGTTGTGGGGAACATAGAAGTATTAACGAACGCACTTGTTAGAATGATCAAACTGAAAAAAGTCCAGCAACTGATATAACTTGATGTTTCCTTAAAGCTAATCACATTTCTCCTGTATTTCCCCCAGCTTGCCATGTTCCCCTTAGGACACACTTCTTTTTGATACCGACGAACTCTGAGACACAAATACTGGTTGAAAAATTCAAGAAGAAATGTGAATGCCATTAAAGCCAATCGGCCAGAGTTGTTTGTATCAGCCGTTATTAGCTGTCTCTTCAGGCAGATTTTACCAAATGTTGAATCTGGAAATGTCCCTTTGA
>JAAEPP010000713.1 GCA_024232495.1 Flavobacteriaceae bacterium | reverse complement strand
TATTAGGCTCTAATGGCCTTAAAAAATGCATAAAAACACCAAAATATTTTCCTTGAAAATAGGACGAAAATTGGAAAAAATCCTGATGGTTAGCCCATGGTTTTTTATCAAGTCAACCAAACATAAAAGGTTTCAAATAGGCTTTTAATCCAGTGAGGAGTGTTCAGTGAGCAATATTAGACCATAACATCCTTGGAAAGAGAGCAGGGACAGTTCAAGTTTTTCATTTCAAATCAGTCAAAATTGAAAAAAGCCTGATGGTTAGCTCATGGTTTTTTATCAAAGTTGACAAATATAAAAGGTTGTAAATAGGCTTTTAATCAAGTGAGGAGTATTTGGTGAGCAATATTAGGCTATAACAGCCTTAGAAAGAGGATGGAATCAGTTCAAGTTTTTCATTTCAAATCAGTCAAAATTGAAAAAAGCCCGATGGTTAGTCAAAGGTTTTTTATCAAAGTTGACTAACATAAAAGGTTTCAAATAGGCTTTTATTCCAGTGAGGAGTGTTCAGTGAGCAATATTAGACTATAACAGCCTTAGAAAGAGGGCGGGTTGGTCAGTTCAAGTTTTTCATTTCAAATCAGCCAAAATTAAAAAAAGCCTGATGGTTAGCCCATGGGTTTTTATCAAAGTTTACCAACATAAAAGGTTGCAAATAGAATTTAATCCAGTGAAAGT
>JAAEPP010000712.1 GCA_024232495.1 Flavobacteriaceae bacterium | reverse complement strand
AACTTTATAGCTTTTTATACGCTCTGTGTTTACTAAAAAACTCAAATATAACAAGCAATTAAACAAGGACAAAAAACAGTTGGCTTTTGCTCCTTCGTCACTATTTTAGCCAACAATTTTTTGCCTGTTAATTGGGCGTTATGTACTTTTCAAATAAAGGTGTAAATTTCACGTGAAGCGCCAATCAATCTTTGGAATCATCTACGGAGCTATTTGGTTCTCAATTATTACTTTTATCTTTTCTTATGATCTTGGGTTTCCAATTATTGAGTGGGTTAAAGAAAGTACTGATGCAGGTGTTTATTCGCAAGAAAATATTATATTAGGCTTTAGATCTATGTGGGCTGCTGAATTTACTTTGCATGTATTATTGGCAGCTATACCCACAGCAATTTTAATTTCTAAATACTATCCAACTGCAACATATTTAGATCTATTAAAAATCTCAGTATTTTGTATTATTTTTATGTCAATTTTTATATTTACATCTACGCCAAAGTTTGTTCCATTTTATATAGCAACCTCCATTCAAATGGGTTCGTATATCGTTTGCTTATTTGGTTCGTTCGGTGTTACAAAGTACATAACAAGTCGTTAAAGCAGGACAAATAACAGTTGGCTTTTGCTCCTGCGTCGCTTATTTTAGCCAACATATTATTTGCCTCTTAACGAGGCGTTATATTCCACCACCTTTTCAAGTATTATTTATCTTGTGTTTTTGGTGTTTTATTAACTAATTTTGCGCTTGTTGCATTCTTTTTTGTGGTAAGTTGTTGTGTAATAAAATCGAGTTGTATTTTTGGTTACTCAGTT
>JAAEPP010000711.1 GCA_024232495.1 Flavobacteriaceae bacterium | reverse complement strand
TGGCCTCCCGCCCTTTCTTTCAGCACTGCAGTATCAGCCAGTTTGGCAGTCTTCGTGTGTGGAGCCTAATAAGGCTGTTGATACAGAACTGCCAAACACGGGTTGTGCTGAGATTAATTACTTATTTCGGGTATATTATTCACCTCTTTTCGTTCACCGCAGTGAACGAAAATTGTTGAAGCTGCTGTATTCAGGTTAATTTACTTATTTCTTGTATATATTGCACCTCTTTTCATTCACCGCAGTGAACAGATATTATTGAGGCTGCTGTATTCAGGGTAATTTGCTTATTTCGGGTACCTGTTGCACCTCTTTTCCTTCACCGCAGTGAACGGATATTGTTGAGGCTGTTGTACTCGGGTTTATTTGCTTATTTCTGGTATATAATGCACCTCTCTTCCTTCACCGCAGTGAACGGAAATTGTTGAGGCTGGTGTGTTCAGGTTGATTTACTCCTTTCTTGTATATGTTGCACCTCTCTTCCTTCAACGCAGTGAATGGAAATTGTTGAGGCTGCTGTATTCAGGTTTATTTACTCATTTCTTGTATATAATGCACCTCTCTTCCTTTTTCGCAGTGAACGGATATTGTTGAGGCTGCTGTGCTCAGGTTGATTTACTCATTTCTTGTATATGTTGCACCTCTCTTCCTTCACCGCAGTGAACGGATATTGTTGAGGCTGCTGTATTCAGGTTTATTTACCCATTTCTTGTATATGATGCACCTCTCTTCCTTCACCGCAGTGAATGGAAATTGTTGAGGCTGCTGTATTGAGGTTTATTTACTCATTTCT
>JAAEPP010000710.1 GCA_024232495.1 Flavobacteriaceae bacterium | reverse complement strand
TTCTGTCCAAGCGAACAGCGTCTTACAGTTACGCCGAGGGTTTCTTTTAGTTTCTCCTGAAGCTTAGTAAAGACTTAGCCCTGCAATAAGACTTCAGGCCAATTTCTTATAAACTACGCCTTTTGCATGGAATAAAACGATTCCGTTTGCTCTAAAACGTTGTTAACAATTGTATTACAACAGTTCTGTCCATGGGAACAGCCTAGAACTTATTACACCGAGGGTTTCTTATAGTTCCCCATGAAACTGAGTGAGTAAAATTTTAGCCCCGCAATAAGGGTTCACCTTAATTTTTTAAAAAGTACACCTTCCGCATGGAATAAAGCGACTCCGCTCGTTCTAAAACGTTGTAAACATATGTTTTACAACAGTTCGGTCCATGGGAACAGCCTAGAACTTTTTACACCGACGGTTTCTTATAGTTCCCCATGAAACTTAGTGCAAACTTAGCCCCGCAATAAGAGCTCGGCCCAATTTCTTATAAAGTACTTCTTTCGCATGGAATAAAACGATTCCGTTTGCTCTAAAACATTGTAAACGAACGTATTACAACGGTTCTGTCCAAGGGAACAGCGTATAACATTTGCACCAAGGCTTTCTTATAGTTCCCCATGAAACTTAGTAAAAACTTAGTTCTGCATTAAGAGTTCACCTCAATTTCTTATAAAGTGATCGGTACGGCGTCACATAGACGAAGTGGGTAGATCTCGGACGTCGCCGAAATACGAACAACAATAGGTCTGTTCATTGGAACAGCTGAGAACTCATTACTTTG
>JAAEPP010000709.1 GCA_024232495.1 Flavobacteriaceae bacterium | reverse complement strand
TATCGGAAATAAATCCAAAGAAACAAACAGTATTTTATATCAATTTACATCATTTTCCTTGGGACAATAAACAATTTCAAAATGACAATGGAATACAAAGCCAATTCATAATAGACTCAGGCGCAGATGTAAGCTTGATGAATGCAGAAACATTCTGCGCAATATGGAAAATACAACCCGATATCATTTTACAATATCCAAACAAAAGGATAATGGCAGCAAATGCAGCACCAATTAATATAGTAGGAATGGCTGATATAATATGCTCATATGATCCAGAAGGACAACATAAATTCACTCATATGTTCTACATCACTCAATTAGGATGTGGAAAATTAAATCTATTAGGAACGGACTTAATAAATAAACAATTTAAACTATGGGATTTCCAGGATACATCCGTGACTCTAAAAGAGCACGAGAAAAAGGTATACCTATTAAAATCTGCCGAAAAGAATTACCCATACTTCGCAAAAATATATTCATTAAAAATTCAAAAAGATATCCATATACCCGCACAAACTGCGAGGCTTATAAAAATACCAAAAAATCAAGGGATGCCATTCATAAAGCCAAATACACACTTAAACATAAATCAAAAGATGGCTACAACAAACCTATTATTCTATGAGGTATGTACGACAACGAAAGAAGACGAATTTCCAATATTTACTGAAAATAATTCAGAGCATACAATAACTCTTACAAAAGGAGAAATAGGATATCTAATTCATGACGTTAAATCAAAAGTACCAAGATATAAAATAAATAATAAAGATGAATTTATAAATAAAATAACGTCACAATATTTAAACGAAAATAACGAAGATATGGAAGACAGTGAGGACACAGAATCCGGCACTGAAGATAAAATTACACCCGGCATAGAACCGGGGCTTAATAAAAAATACCGGTAAATTACCGAAGATCCCACAAACATAC
>JAAEPP010000708.1 GCA_024232495.1 Flavobacteriaceae bacterium | reverse complement strand
TTGCATTACAGACTGCAAATTTTAGTATAAATAATTTTACTGTTAGTACACAAAAAAATACTGATGTAAGTGTAGGTTTAGAGATTGCTAACTTTAGTATTCAAAATTTTACTGTTTCCACACAAACTGATATTAATGTATGAATAATGACTTCCATGGGTAGATTACCGTATATGTTCGTCTTAAGTTCGAAGTTAAAATGCCACAAAAAATATCTTCAAGTCGGGGGTCGAACATGAAAAGAGTATTGATATCATAGCTAACACGTTTGTTGACCACATGGTCAAAAAATTCCGAATAAGAATAAAAATCTGATAAATTAGGCTGCAAAAAAAACGAAAAATGTATATTTATTGTAAAACAATCGTTATCCATCAATTTGCTTTGGTAATATAAGATTATAGTCTGTAGTTTGTAGTTATGTATAAGGCAGGAAAGATCCCGGCATAGTTTAGAATTGCGTTCCATATAAAATTCTTGAGGGCCTGATCTAAAGTTGTGTATCTAGGACACAAACACAAGTAAATATGGAAGCATCCATAGACCATAAAGATAGTAACAACTCTAATCTGACCAGAAGGTCCCTGATGAAGCTAATTTTAGCCAAATTTTTAATAGAATGATGAGTATACAAATAGATGCAGCCTAAACGCCCGGCCTTCATTTTGAAAAAATTAAAAAAAATTTAATTTTTTTTTGAAAGTTAGGGGGTCGAACATATAGCGAGATCGAACTTAAGACGAACATATACGGTATTCATTAACAGCTGAGCTGTGTTTAGTAAAAATCCTTATTTAGAATTATCATAAAATGTTTATTAAAATATATATCTAATAATAATTTTAAAGAAGTGGTAAAGGAACTAGTAAAATTTTAGAGATACTGATATTAGCATTGACTTAATGGACTCTATCTTAACCAGGGACCTTCTAGAAATAGTAAACA
>JAAEPP010000707.1 GCA_024232495.1 Flavobacteriaceae bacterium | reverse complement strand
TTTTATTCCATGCGAAAGACGTACTTTATTATAAATTGAGGTAAACTCTTATTACGGGGCTAAAGTCTCACTAAGTTTTATGGGGAACAATAAGAATCCCTCAAAGTGATAAGTACTAGGCTGTTCCGATGGACAGAACTGTTGTAATACATATTTCTACAACGGTTTAGAGCAAACGGAATCGTTTTATCCCATGCGAAAGGCGTACTTTATAAAAAAAAATTGAGGTGAACTCTTATTTCGGGGCTAGGTTTTCAAAAATTTTCATGGGGAACTATCAGAAACCCTCGAAGAAATAAGTGCTAGGCTGCTACCATGGACAGAGCTGTTGTAATACGTATCTTTACAACGTTTTAGAGCAAACTCTTGTAATACGTATGTTTACAACATTTTAGAGCAAACGAAATCGTTTTATTCCATGCAAAGGCGTTCTTTATAAAAAAATGAGGTGAACTCTTATTGCGGGGCGAAGTTTTCACTAAGTTTTATGGGAACTATAAGAAACCGTTGAAGTAATAAGTTCTAGGCTGTTCCCATGGACAGAATTGTTGCAATCCTATGTTTACAACGATTTAGAGCAAACGAAATCGTTTTATTCCATGCGAAAGGCGTACTTTAAAAGAAATTGACGTGAACTCTTATTGCAGGGCTAAGTTTTCACTCAGTTTCA
>JAAEPP010000706.1 GCA_024232495.1 Flavobacteriaceae bacterium | reverse complement strand
TTTAACAACTACATTGTGTTGTTTTGAAAATGTATCAATTGCAATGACAGGATAAAACGGTCAAGGAAATTTAGTTAAGATTATGAAATTAAAAATCGATCTCACTCAGGATTGAACAGAGGACCTTGCGCGTGTAAGGGGCACGTGATAACCACTACACTATGAGATCTTGCTGCTATTGATCAAAAACAATCTTGGCATTTTATTTTCAAAGTTGAATAATGTATGAAGTTGCAGTGAAAAAAAAATCTAAGATGGGGGCAGTTTAGGATTTCCTTAATAAAAGCGATATGTTTTACCAACTACATTGTGTTGTCTTGGAAATGTATCAATTGCAATGACAGGATCAAACGGTCAAGGAAATTTAGTTAAGATTATGAAATGGAAAATTGATCTCACTCAGGATTGAACTGAGGACCTTGCGCGTGTTAGGAGCACGTTATAACCACTACACTATGAGATCTTGCTGCTATTGTCTAAAAACAATCTTGGCATTATATTTTAAAAGTTAAATAATGTATAAAGTTGCAGTGAAAAAAATATCTGAGATGGGGGCAGTTTAG
>JAAEPP010000705.1 GCA_024232495.1 Flavobacteriaceae bacterium | reverse complement strand
TCTCTTCATCAACTTTTTTTAGAGCGGAAACCTGTCGTGTATGCGCCCAATTTTAAAACCAAGTGCCAATACCTTTTTGGTTGCTTCACTAGTACTATCCAGCAAGGGGTTGGTATGGTTAAAATGGGTAAAAATTACCTTAGCGCGTTCCTCCATGCTCAAATCTTTTAAGGTTTGGATGGTCTCCAATACCGACGGGTGAGGAATTTGTGACATATCTCGATTTCCCAATTCTTTAGCACTATAAAAGGTAGCATCTAAAAAGGCATAATCAACTTTTTTTAGTTCTGTCGCGAGGTTCAACTCCCATTGGTTCCATTTATCGATATCCGGAATAAACAAGGCTTTTTTATGGGGCCCTTCAATCAAATAACCTACAGTCTCCGAGTATTCATCCCGATGTGGAACTAAAAAAGGAGTAACCTGAAGTGTTGGTGATAAAGAAATTGGCTGGTTAGCAACTAAGGGTTGTAGCGCGATGTTTCGATTGGTTACCAGCTGGCTCCAAGGACCATTATTGCTAATAAAGGAACTCATTTTGGGCATGGCAAAAACCGAGACTTCAGTTGCATTAACTGCTTCTTTACCAAGGTACATCAACCCAGTATAGTGCCCGATGTGGGCATGAGTTAAAAAAATACCATCTACGATACTGGAGGTTGCAATCGGCGAAGCTTTTTTAAGCGCGTGAAGCTGTTTACTGATATCGGGTGTGGCATCAAAGAGGTATTTTTTTTGAGTATTAAAATTTAACAGACCCAAAGAACTTACCCTCCTTACCAAATCTGCTTGCTCAAACAAGCCTTGACAACATTTTTTGTTGCAGTTTATTTGTGGAGCACCCGCATCTTGCAAGGTTCCTAGTAAAATTAAAGAAACGTCTAGCTCCTCAACTGAAGTAGACCTCTCAAACGGGGTGGACATCTTTGCTATCTTTTTTTCTTGACAAGAAAAAAATACGAGCAGCAGTATCAAATAAAGAAATCGCATTAATTTTATTTTGGAGGGTTTAATAGGTTAATTTAATAGAAACTGTTCATTATTAATTATCTACTAATATAATGAAATACAAATAAATTCATTTTTTTAAACTGTTCAAAAATGATAACTTTGAGACTCTCAAAACTTAAAAATATGAAAAAATATGTAGCTTTTATTGTCGTGATGACGATACTTGTTTCTTGTAAAGACACGGTAAAAATTGGACCTGTTATTGAAAAAGCCACGAGTGAAGACCACTCCAAAATTTCTGCCAGTCAATTTGAAAAGATTAAATCATTGGAAGGCGAATGGTACTTAGCCAACGAGGAAGCCATGCTTAAATACGGCCCCCTAGACCGACCGTTTATCACCTACGACATTACCTCAGCAGGCAATGCAGTTATTGAAAAATTATTTTTTGAAGGCGAAAAGGAAATGACCACCGTATACCATCGAGACCTAGACGATCTAGTAATGACTCATTATTGCACTCTAGGAAACCAACCTTTTTTTATAGCCAATCCATCACCAAGTGATTCCTTAATTTCGTTTGATTTTGTAAAACTAGGCAATATGAACGATGCCAATGAAGCGCACATTCACCGTCACGAATTAGAATTTATTTCAGAGAATGAAATGATTGCCCATTGGGGTACTTGGAAAGATCAGGCTCCATTTGGAAAAGACAGAGCTTTTCATGTCATTAAAAAATAGTTTTAAAAATAATTTAATGCATTTAATCGATAAATAATGTTTTTTATCGTTTATTCCATTTTATTTTTATATATTTGATGCATCGCTAGTAACGTAAATGAAACATACAGTAAGAGATCAGAAACTCCGCTAAAAAGAAACATTTACTTAAAAATAAAGTATTCTATCCCCAATTTTAGCTTACCAAAAAAAGTATTTTGTTTACAAAATACTTTTTTTATTTCTTTATGTTTGATACCAAATAAAAAAAGAAATGTTTAAAGCTGTATTATTTGATATGGACGGAGTTATTGTAGACACCGAACCCCTGCATTGTAAAGCATACTTCAAAATGTTTAAAGCGATTAATATTGAAGTATCTAACGATTTATACGAGTCTTTTACAGGACAATCCACCTTAGCTATTTGTGTTCAATTATGTCAACTTTTTAAATTAACCGAACCTCCAACTACCCTCGTGCAATTAAAGAGGGACTTTTTTAAAGAACTATTTTTCAATGACGATAGTTTAACTTTAATTGAAGGTGTTTTGGATCGTATCAAAGAGTATCATCAAAAAGGAATGACTCTAGTCCTAGCCTCCTCCGCCTCTATGTTAACTATCGACAATGTTTTTAAGCGTTTTAAATTGGACTCCTATTTTGTTGCTAAATTAAGTGGAGCCGATTTAAGAGCCTCCAAGCCACATCCAGCAATTTTTATTAAGGCAGCAAAAGCAAGTGGTTACGACCAAAAACACTGCGTTGTTATCGAGGACTCTACGAATGGAATAGCTGCTGCAAACGCTGCAGGTATTTACTGTATTGGTTTTAAAAGTCCACATTCTAAAAATCAAGACTACACAAAAGCTTCCAAGATTATCACTGATTTTTCTGAAATCAGCTATCACAAATTGCAGGCATTAAAAACTAAGTAATTTGCTTATCTTTAAACTTACGAATAGGTATGGATAAAAAGCAAACAATTAGTATTACTGGTGGTACAGGCCACTTAGGTCATTGTTTACTAGTCAAGTTACTAGAACAAGGCCATCGCATAAAAGCGCTGTACAATCGGCAATTACCACTTTTAAAACACTCCAATTTAACCTGGATCAAAGGCAATATAACACAAGGTCATTCTTTTGATGAATTCCTAAAAGGTTCAGATACCCTTATTCATAGTGCGGGCTTAATTTCTATTGGAGATCAAAACTCCAAATTGGTTTTTCAAGTAAATGTTGTAGGCACTGAAAACCTTATAAAAGCCTGTATGAGTTATCAGGTAAAAATGGTGTATGTTAGTTCTTGCACGGCAGTACAAGAAACCTTAAAAAATGAACTATTCAAAGAAGACCGACCTTATAAAACAAAAAATGATTTTACCTACGGTTATACCAAGGCATTGGCAGAGCAAAAAGTATTAGCAGCTGTTAAAGACGGAAAGCTAGCCGCTTGTATTGTTCGTCCCTCATCAATTATAGGTCCTCCAGATTACAGACCCTCTCCTTTTGGAAAAACGATTCTGGACTATGCCGATAATAAAATGCCTATTATCACCAATGGTGGCTACAATCTCGTTGACGTTAGAGATGTTTCACAAACAATTATCAATTGCTTACAAAAAAAATTAACGGGCGAAATATACCTGCTTAGTGGCACGTATTTAACCATCAAAGAAATTGCAAAAATTGCGAATCCTACTAAATTCTTTTTCAAAATTTCAATTGATTTCTTGTTGGTTTTGTTACCTATCATTAAACTTTATGATTACTTGGTTGGAATGCCTTGGCCACTGACAAAAGAAAGCCTTGTAACGCTAAAATTAGCGCCACTTCATATGGATCATGCTAAGGCAACTAGAGAATTAAACCACCAAAGTAGACCCCCCTCAGAAAGCATTCTTGATTTATTATCTTGGTATAAAAAACAACAGCAATGATACGCTTAGAAACCCTTCATAACATTTGTCTGATCTGGTCACTAATTGGTGTGGGCTCTTTTATTTTATTGCAATTTGTAAGAGCACCCTACGGAAGATACACTCGGAAAGGTTGGGGACCTGAAATTCCAAATTATATCGGATGGATATTGATGGAACTTCCTTCTTTTTTAATCATTTTTTACTTCTATTATTTTTATACGCAAAGTACTTATGCGAGTATGTTAAGCTTACTATGGCTCTTGCATTATTTTAATAGAACTTTTATTTACCCCTTTAGAATACGTACTAAAAAGAAAAAAATGCCCCTTACCATTGTTCTTTCTGCCATTGGTTTCAATTTTATGAATGCTGGTTTAAATGGCTATTTTTTAGCTTTTTTTGACAGGTATAGCGCAGCTAATTTTGAATCTTGGAATTTTTATACAGGATTGGTTTTGTTTATCCTTGGATTGATTGTAAATCAAGTAAGTGACCACCTTTTAATTAATTTAAGGAAACCCGAAGAAACAGGTTACAAAATACCTCAGGGCTTTTTATTTAATTATATTTCATGTCCTAATTATTTGGGAGAAATCGTTCAATGGATTGGATTTGCACTAATGGCTTGGAATTTTCCAGCACTTACTTTTTTAATTTGGACCGCTGCTAATTTACTCCCAAGAGTTTCTGGACATCATCAATGGTATCAAGATCATTTTAAAGACTATCCAAAAAACCGAAAAGCATTGATTCCAAGAATATGGTAATCCTCTCAAAAAATAGTAAATTAGCATTTACTAAGCCATTTTTAATATTTTATCTGTGTTAAATTTAACCAAGTTCTCAAAAAACATTCTAGCCAACAAATGGCTGATTATTGTTTTAGTCTGCCTGGGGACCTTGTTTTTTGGAAATGAATTGAAAAAACTTCAAATCGATGCAGACATTGTTAGATCCTTACCTGACGATGATGTCGATGCGAGGCTCCTAAAAAAAATTGGCGAAAACTTTGGGAGTAATAACATGGGGGTTATTATCCTTGAAACAGACAACATTTACCAACCTTCGGTCATTGAACACATCCAACTAATTACCGATACCCTTTCTGAAATTAGTGGCATCTCATCTGTTTCTAGTTTAACGAATATCATCAATATTAAAGGAAGTGATTACGGTATTGAAATTGGTAAATTAGTAGACGAATACGAACTTCCTAAAACAGCTTTAGAATTTGAAAAGCTTCGTAACAATATTTTAAACAACCCCATGTACAAGGGTTCCATCGTATCGGAAGACGAAACCGCCTCCTTAATTGTATTTAATATTGAAAATGACGCCAATGTAAATCTCATAGCTAAAGAGGTTATTGAAAAAACTACTGCGCTGCAAATCCCAGAAAAGCTTTATTATATCGGTTCTCCAATGCTGGTGACTTATATTTCCGATTTGATGCGGAAAGATTTAACGACACTCTTGCCCATCGCATTTTTAGTGATTGCGATTATTTTATTGTTGAGTTTCAGGTCTGTTAGTGGTGTTATACTACCACTTTTAATTGCGGTTGTGAGTATTGTATGGAGTTTGGGAAGTATGGCTTTTTTAGGAATCAAAATGTCAATGATTTCTAATAATATTCCCATTATCATATTAGCAATTGGGAGTGCCTATACCATTCACGTTATAAATCGAGTGAATAAAGTTCGTCTAGAAGAGCAGCATTCGGATACGATAAAAACTGCATTGGTTTATGTATTCATTCCTATAATGCTAGCTGCATTAACAACCATCATCGGTTTTATTTCCTTTATTTTTGGATCGTACCTAGATATGATTGTAGATTTTGGAATCTTTACTGCACTAGGAACGTTATTTGCCTGTCTCCTATCGATCTTTTTTGTTCCTGCCATTTTGAGTGTGCTGAACTTTAAAAATAACACCTCGAAAGTACCCAAAGATGATTCTTTTATAACTAATTACCTCTTACGACCCTTGCATCAACTTATCGCTAATAAGCCTAAAACGGTATTGTTAATATGGTTGTTATTGATAGGTTTTAGCGTAGCCAATCTTTTTTCTATTAGAAGAAGTGTGGATATTCAAGAATACTTTAAAAGAGACAATCCAACTCGGCTAGCAGAACAAATTATGGTCGAAAAATTTGGAGGCACTAAACCCATATTTGTCTATTTTAAAGGGAACATGCAAAGTCCTGCAGTACTAAAAAAAATGTTAGAAACTTCTGCCTACATGGAAGAAAGTCCAGAGGTATACACCTCCATGTCGATTGCAAAATTGATTGATGAAATTAATTATAATTTTACCAATTCTAGAACGTTTCCCCAAGAAATAGAACAAATTGAGCAATTATGGTTTTTATTGGATGGCAATGAGGTACTCCCCCGTTTTGTAAATGAAGAGTTAACGGAAGGAATCATCATTTCAAAATTTAAATCTCCCGATAACAAATCAAAAATCGAATTTGCAAAATATATGAACCGTTTTATTGCTGAAAACTCTACCGAAGAATGTCAAATACAAATTACAGGAATGCCCTTTGTAGATATTACGATGGACCAAAGCCTTATTAACAGTCAGATTGGTAGTATTGCTATTGCTGTTTTTTTTGTAATCGTGCTCGTAGGAGGTATCCTACGGTCACTAAAAAGTGGATTTTTTGCGGCTATTCCAATCATCGCTACAATTATACTCTTATTTGGTTTTATGGGATTAACTGGAATATCTTTAAACATAGCAACCGTGCTAGTTGCCAGTGTTGCTTTAGGGATTGGTATTGATTATGCCATCCATATTATATCACATTTTAAGACTTCTTTTAAAAAAAATAACGATGTGTACGCTGCTGTGCAGGAATCAATATTGGTGAGCGGTAAGGCAATAATTATCAATGTGGTTTCGGTATCTGCAGGATTTTTAGTTTTGGTATTCTCCGACATGGTACCCCTGCAATATTTTGGTTTGTTAATTGCTTTAAGTATGGTTAGCTCCTGTCTCGGGGCTTTAACTTTACTCCCTTCTTTATTAATACTAATGAATAAAAAAAACAGTTCCAATGAAAATTAATCAATTCCTCATTTTCCTTTTTTTTAGCACTCTGATTTACGAGCCCATACAGGCTCAAAGTGCGGAGGCTTTATTACAAAATATGGACTTTTTAATTGCCGCTCCAAAAGATAAAGAAGCGAATGTTTTAATGATAATTAAAGATAAAAATGGAACTGTTAAAGAACGAGAAGCTACCTTAAAACAAAAAGGAAAGTATAAAAAGTTGTACCGATATACCAAACCAGAAAAACAAGCAGGAATTGCTACCTTGTCTTTGCCAGACAATGTCATTTGGTTGTATATGCCCGCCTTTGGCAAGGCGATTCGGATCTCCTTATTAAGTAAGAGCCAGGCTTTTAATGGAACCGATTTTTCTCAAGAAGATATGAGTGGTATTCCTTACAGCGAACGTTACTACCCCGTGTTAGTTGGCGAAAAAAATGAGCTCAATTATCAATTGGCATTAAGTCCAAAATCAAAAAAATCAAAGTATTCAAAAATTATGTTAACCATGGATAAAACCAATTATTATCCGATAAAAATGGAGTACTACGACAAAGGAGCTAAATTAATAAAGATTGCAAATTTTAACTATCAAAAACAAGGTCCTTACTGGTTTGCAAAAGAAGTAGAGATGACCACAGTTTTGAAAAAACACGCTACCACCATTGTATTATCAGATGTAAAGTTTGATCAAGGGTTAAGTGATGCTATTTTTACGATTGAAAACCTAAAACAAGAAAACTAAAATTTCCTAGTCGATAAAATTATAAAAGCTATTGTTAGCTTTATTTTGATCGATGTTTTTTTTGATATTTGTTAAGGTATTGAATGGGGTATCTTCAACAAATAAATTTGCTAACCATGAAGGAACAGCGCCTCCAGGGTCTACTTGCATTAAAAAAGTAACCTCTAATTTGTTTTTAGCAGCTACTTTTACTTTCCAATATCCATTTCCACTCACACGAATGTATTTATCGTTTTCTTCTAAGTAGTCGTCCAACACTTCGATACTCACATTCAATTCTTTGTTTTCTTTATTCCAAGTAAATCTATTACGATAAACTCCATCTCGATTTTTATAAGGAAAAGGTGCTTTTGCAATAGAGTAATAAATCTGTAAGGTATCTCCTTTTCGTTCTAATAATGATGCCGATTTAACATTATGTCCCCACTCTGCATAGCTATTTAAATCAAAAATGGTATCAATAAAATCATGGATCGATGCATCAATGGTAGTTGTTCCCTTAAATGTTTTGAAAGCATAGATTCCTTCTTCTTCTAAATAAACTTGTATTCCATCTTTATCCTTTATCATTTCCCACTGTTCTTGAGCGGTTAGACAAAAACTCGTACATAAAAAAAATAACGTAATGTAACTAATTGTTTTCATAAATAATGTGTTATTCAACGATGACGTTTTTAGGCATTTCATAGGTATACAGATCCATAAAAAAACGCCATTCTTTGAGGATGGTGTCTAATTGATTTTTGCCTATACAATGTTTGTTCTTATGATAACTCTTCATTTCTTCAATATAGTGTTCAAAGCTTGGAAATGCCTGTTCAAAATTATCAAGTTCCAAATGAGTGTATATGTTTTGTAAAACAGCCTGTGGTGATTTTTCTAACTCTTTATAGGAAATCTCTACTAAATTATTAGCAGGTATTTTTTCTTTATCTTGAAGATAATCTCCCATGATTTTTTTATAGATCGCAATAATATTGGTATCGATTTGATCGGTATTTATCCCCTGTAATTGCAGGGGTGGCAACATCTTTCTATAGAAGTTTTGTGTGGATAAAAATACCTCTATAGGATTTCTATGGATAAAAATAAATTTTGCGTCCGGAAACATTGCTAACAACGTATTTATTCGTCCGGTATTTGGAGGGTTTTTAGAGAGGTACCGATCTCCCCTCGTATTTTTAATTGCCTTTTTTATAAATAACTGATAGTCTACTTTCCATTGATCTAATTCTTTATTACTTATTGTCTCAAAGCGAATATACCTATCGTAAAATTGAATCATTTTTTTTGGAAACATCCAAAAAAAGTAAAAACTAAGTGGAGTTTTTGCACCTAATGCAAATTCTTCTTCTTGTGGTAAAGAAGACCCCAAGCTTACATTATCACCTTTTCGAGTCCCAGGGATTAGTAGGGAAGAAAATCCTTTAAATAAAAATCTACCTAACTTATTAAATAAGGTATCTGGAAATACACTTTGATACGTGGAGGCGTATGCCATTTGAGGGTCTTGACAAAGTAAATTATGTAAATGTGTGGTACCGCTTCTCCAATGCCCAATAATAAAAACTGGTGCTTTCGTTACTTTTTTATTTTTAAAACGAGGATTTATAAATAAACGCTCGTAAGATCTAAAAGGAAAATTAATTAAGTTGATCAATACTAAAATAAAAACTCTAATAAAATATTTTAAAGACAGGCGATTATTTTTAAATAAACTAAAGATGACCGAAATGGAATAACCAATAGCAGGTGGAAATAGCATTCCTCTTTTACTTTTTTTTGTCATAAATAATACATAGAATTAAAAATTAGGGCACTATTTAAAAACTTCCAGTAATTGTTGAATACCGCATTCTGATTGCTCACCAGATTTCATGTTTTTTAAGGTAAAAGACTCACTATTTATTTCCTTTTCACCCGCAAGAATTACAAAAGGAATTGATCTTTTATCTGCATAACTCATTTGTTTTCCCATTTTTGCTGAATCTGGATAAAGTTCACATGCGATGTTATTTTTCCTTAAAGTAGTCATGGCTTGCATCGCATACAGAGATTCCTTATCGCCAAAATTGATAAATAAAACCTTTGTATTGGCCAATACCGCAGGCGGAAATAGGTTAAGTTCTTCCAAAACTAAATAAATTCGATCTAATCCAAATGAAATTCCTACACCGCTCATATCT
>JAAEPP010000704.1 GCA_024232495.1 Flavobacteriaceae bacterium | reverse complement strand
TTTAGAACAACCAACCTTTAAGAAAACACATGCCACATTCTTGTCAACAAAGCCATGCATTCACAAAGGAACAACACACTGCCATTGTATTTAATTACTGGCTGGTAAAAGAATATAAAATGCCATTGTAATATTTGAATGTAATTTTCCAGAAGGAGTTCCGCCCTATAGAATTAGATTTGTAAGCTTTTGAGCCTTTGAGAGTTTCAGTTGTCTTGGTTGGTCTAATCATAATTCATCGAAAAGCTCTTTTTTCCATGGTTGTACTGCCTCATTAAAAGTATTAATGGTATCATTCGAATGGTGAAAAAACCGAAATCATTAGCAAGACACATAACTTCTTGTACGATACTCGTTAACATTTTCGTTTTCTGTGGTTTTCTACTCCAAAGAATTTCAGAAAAAATCTTGAGTGATTATAAAGTTGCGCTATTTTGTGATTTTCTAAACCATCCTCAAAGTTTGATAAAAAATATAGGCTATCAAATACTTAAATAATATTAAATGATTTTTGGTTTAACTCGTCATATAGTACACATATTTACTACATCAGTTTATCAAACACATAACTACTATTGAAAACATAATAATATACAAATGAAGCATTAAAAAACATACCAGTTGCCATAAGAGTGTATACATAGTTCTTCAGTGCAGGAATTTCTTGATGAAAAAGATAAAAGAGATAGTTTAGTAACATGACTATACAAACTTAATAATTCTCGAAGGAATGCTGAGAATAAATCTTGAAATTAAAGAATGATACAGTTGAAATATTTCAAACTTACTTGGTAAAAGGTTTTTACAAGTTCGAGAGAGGACGGCTCCTTTTTGCCTTTCATCAACAGCGCCGTCAGTCTTTACCCGACGAGTTGCGAGTAGGCCAGTTTGAGGGGTTACTTAGTGGTTGGACCC
>JAAEPP010000703.1 GCA_024232495.1 Flavobacteriaceae bacterium | reverse complement strand
CCAAAGGTTTATTATTAATTTAATGAATTATTTGCAAGCTTACCTATTAAATCGCCTTTCCACATAACATCTCTCATTTCACCAACATCCTTTATAGAAGAATTGTATGTTGTTTTGGTACATGAGGCTAACAAAAGCAGGGAAAAGATGTAAATAATATTTTTTAACACGCTGTAAAAATAAAAAAACGGTTACACTTTATAATAGTATAACCGTTTTATTGTTATAGTAGATAACTCATTGGAAATATCGAACATCAGTTTTTCTGCAAGAAATTTTGAGCTAGCAATCCAGTCGATACAGTTTATTCAGAGCATTCTCTATTCCATTATATTTTCTACAACTTCATAACCTGATAAAATAGCGCTTTGAACAGAACCACGTATTATATAAAAATTATCTGTAGGAGTTTCTCCATGCTTGTTGTAGGTTTCTCCTGCAAAATAAACTTTATCATTTAAAGAAGTATTCAAAGAATTAGATGAAACTTCTGTATCAGATGTCCATGTACCTTGAGCATATTCTTGTTGACTCCAGTCTTTAAACACATATGCGTTTAGATAATTTTGAGAGGCAAGCCCATTATAGTATGTATCTAACTCTTCGAGTACAGAGGCTACTATTGCATCTGAACTACCTAATGCATAATATTCTTCTGCTGAAGTACCCGTGGATAGTAACCCAAAAACATTGTCTTCTGACTCCTTCCCATAAGCAACATCATAGTATGTTTTTTCTCCACTACTTGTTTCACAGGAAATAACATCCGGATAAAACTGATCGGAAAATTTCATAAATAACTTAAACCCTGGTAAAAACTCTACGTCATTTATGGCCGTAATTTTGTCTTCAGGCAAGGAAGGGTTAAACGAAATAGCATTGGATTTAAGCACACCTAACGAAACTGTTATAATCACTTTATCTGCTTGATATTCAGTGCCATTTTCTGTTTTTAGCACTACTTTATTACCAGTATAATCTATCGTTGTGACTTTAGAATTATAAACAATATTTTGCTCGGCACTTTGCGCAAAATTTTCATAAATGAAATCGTTCCATGTTGTACTCTTAAATTTATACTCTTTTATATAATCTGCATAATATTCCTCCATATCTTGGGTTGGGATTTGCCAAATACTTCCACCAACTTCTGCATAAACATCCATGGGTTGATATAAAATTGTTTCAACATTGGGTTCAGACCCTGATTGGTTTATTAAGTAATTTAATATTGATTTATCTTCATGAATCCACTCAGCACCTAAATCGATAGGAAAATCAGCAAAATCTTCATTTTTTTGAATTCTTCCACCAAATTTATCAGTCGCTTCCAATATTTGATAACTAATCCCATTTTCTTCCAATTTTTTTGCGGCTGCCAATCCAGAAGCTCCCGCACCTACAATAATGATATTCCCCTCAAACTGATTGTTGTTATTACCCGGAGGATTAGATTCATCATTCTTTTCACAAGCCATAAACGAAGTGGCAAAAAAGAGTAATAATATAGAACCTAGCGATATGATTTTTAAGTACTTTTTCATTAAGAATTAATTAATATGATTAATAATCCACAATGATAATTGATTAAGATCAGAATTTATTTGACATAGGTCACAAAGCTATGCCTTAGATCTTATTCGACTTAAAGTCTCTCTATTTATACCTATTAACGATGCTAAATCGGTAAGAGATATTCTTTGAAGTAAGTGAGGTTGGTCTTTTACTAATAGATGATAGCGGTCCTTTGCAGGAATTGATTTTAAATAAAGAAGTGCTTCCAAGAAAACAGCATGTTCAATTAATAATTCGTTAATTAATCGACTCATTGACATTTTATTTTCTGCTAGTTTTTTAAACGCTTTAGAATTGATTCTAATGAACTCCGAATCTTCAAGTAGTTTTATCGTTTCATTAGAATTAAGTCCACTAAAGGTTTTGATTGTAGCCACAATCTCATTTTCAAAAGCAAACCAGGTACAGGATTCTTTTCCTTCATTTAAATAGTATGACTTGACTGACCCTTTGATTACGAAATAAATATAGTGGTGTCTATTTCCTTCCTGTATTAGTTCTGTTCCTTTAGGAAGTTTTACGTAATCACAAAACTCCACGAATTCATCAAGAGTATCGTTCTCTAAAAATGAATATAAAGATTTTAAAAATATTTTAATTTCAGATGTATTCAATAGGTGATTTTAAATTATTAAGTCCTTAAATATATAAATAAAAAAACGGCTACACTTTATAAAAGTATAACCGTTTTATTGTTTTAGTAGATAACTCACTCGAAATATCGAACATAAGTTTAACTCCGAGAGACTTAATCTACACCCATCATATAATGACCCTTATCATGAACGAATAACCCTGCACCATAATTTTACACTACAGTAGACTTATTAAAGCAAACTATATGAAATAAAAGGGATTGAATTAACAACCCCTTTCAAAAAACAAGTAAACAACATCAGGGATGTTGATTCATGAAAAACAAAGTATTTTAAAATCTTTCATTTAAAGAAAATTTTATTAAAAAGTTTAAGAAAGATCTTTCTGAATGTATTCTTTGTGAAATTTGAAAAAAAATCAAATTGACCGAATAAAGTTCCGATGGCTATAAGTAATATTTGATATACAGGAAATAGTATAAAAATTCTAATAAGAACATATAAAAAATACCCTAAAAAAAAGGTCTTTAAATATCCTGAATCTACCCCAATATAAATTAAAATAGGTTTCGTGATTTGTAAACTTAAACTTCCTGTTATTGCAAACACAATAAAAATTATGATCAATTGAACGTTGGAATTAATATTCCATTTAGCTTTTAACCTTTCAAACATATTTAGAAGAATATTAATTTGAGTGTATAATTGAACTACTAGTAAAAATTAACTTAAAATACACGTACAATGTTGAAGCCAAATGAAATTTCACCCTTGGACCAATCTCCAGTGGTTTCTGTTAAAAAACTACTATCATTACTCGCTCTAGAGTTGGTAAATAATAATTGAAAAACATGACCGCCTGTTTCAATATCAACCCCTATTGTTAAAGGGTTTTTATATAATGAATTCTTGTTTTTACTAAAATTATAGGCATAGTCCATATTCAAACTCAATCTTTTAGAAAGTTTATAGCGACCTCCCATCCCAAAAAGTAGATGATTATGAGTCAGAGTTTTAGTAAAATTCAAATCTTGTAAATTGTGACGCACAAAAATTGGCGCTACTTCTAAAGAAAGTTTTTCTGAAAAACTTCTTGATGCTAAAATTTGTGCAGTATATGAAAATCGATCAGATGTTTTTAACCCAGGGTAAACACTTTTTTTGAGCTGTGAATTCATATCTGCACTTCCATAAAGTGAAACATTAAAAGGAACTCTATCGGATTGTTTGAATAACTTGTATTTGGCAGTTCCAGAGTAAGTTTTTTCATAACTATCTCTGCTAATTCCCACTTGTAAATTTGGCAATAAGCCATACAATAATTGAATTTTAGTATTGGCTTGGTCTAATCCAAAAAAGTCATTTATTCCATTCTTTATCGTTCCAAAACGGTGTGCGACTACCATGTACAAATCCCCTTTATCAACCACTTTTGTTGATTGTAGATTTCCAATTTGAAGGGCTTTAAAGGCAGGTAATTCAAATCTGGTTTCATTTTGATTTAAATTGTCCAACTCTTTTAGTAAATCATCTTCCTGAGCTTGACCCAAAAAAGGAATTACTGATAATATTGATATTAAAAACGATTTTTTTATTGAATAATAATACATTGATTTAATTTTATTTCCATTAATAATTCATCAAACCCAACCAATTTTCCTTTGACCACAATATTCTGATTTTCTATAATTGATTGGATATCCTTTTTGTTTTCAAATTGACAATATATGGTACCGTTAAGTAAAATACCATCCTCATTAACCTGTGTGGCTTTTCCAGTTATTTGAACAACTTTACTTATCCAATGGGAAAGATTATCAGTTACCAAATAGATGAATTCATTTGCATTTCCTGAATATTCAGGTATTATTGCAACAACTTTTTTTGGGGCAAGAGAAATATATTGATAAATAGAAATTATGCTAATACTCATTATCATTATTGAAAAAATGATAAAGAAAGATTTATTTTTTTTCAATAAGTTCATAATCAATATTGATTTGTATTTGATTGGCAATTTTATCTCGAACAATTGATGGTATTTTAATATTGAAATCCTTAGCACTTACAAAAAAACTCCCTGAAATAAATATTTGATCGTTTTCAACTTTTACATCAACAGTTGTTTGAATGTTTTTTTCAAAACCCTTTACGGTAAGCACACCATTTAGATCATAACTGTTATTGGCATTCAAACTAACAATAGAAAAATTATCTAACTTGCCTTTAAATGTAGCTTTAGGGTATTGATAACTATCCATGTAGTTCTCATTAAAATGCTCTTGCATTAAGGCATTTTTAAATT
>JAAEPP010000702.1 GCA_024232495.1 Flavobacteriaceae bacterium | reverse complement strand
CTCATAATAGGATTGAGCTTGAAACATTTCGTTCATTGCCTCAGTTTCTTTCGGTTCTTGGATAAAGTTTTGAAAACCTAAAAATCCTAAAACGCTAACTGCTACAACTCCAACGAAAATTAAAATTGCTTTTTGATTTTTTTCTACCCAGGCCTCAGTTCTTGAAGCTCCTTCATCAAGGGTACTAAATACCTCTGCCGTTGTACTTTCCTCTTCTATTTGAGAAATTTTCTCGGCTTTGTTTTTAGGCCTACCCCCTCTTTTCTTGTATGTTGCCATAATATGCTTTGTTAAGTGTGCAAAAATATAATTTTTATTAGATAATAAAAGCACAAGTTTTTATTATTTTTCAATAATTTGCACTTATAAATTAACAAAAGCAAAAATTGGAGCCAAAAGACTCTAATATACTGAAATACATGGTTTTAAAAAACTTATCACTTCTTAACTATAAAAACTTTGAAACCGCTTCTTTTGAGTTTGATTCAAAAATAAATTGTTTGGTAGGTAATAACGGTGTCGGAAAAACGAATGTTTTAGATGCAATTTATCATCTTTCCTTCGGTAAAAGTTATTTTAACCCAATAACCGTTCAAAATATTAAACATGGAGAAGGTTTTTTTGTAATAGAAGGTAATTATAATAAAAAGGATAGAGAAGAAAAAATTATAGTCAGTGCAAAAAGAGGCCTAAAAAAAATAATTAAACGTAATGGAAAACCCTATCCAAGATTTAGCGAACATATCGGTTTTTTGCCTCTGGTAATTGTTTCTCCTGCAGATCGTGATCTAATTGTCGAAGGAAGTGAAACAAGAAGAAAGTTTATGGATGGAGTTATTTCGCAAGGAGATAGTGATTACTTAAACACTTTATTAAACTATAACAAAATCGTTGCTCAACGAAATTCATTACTGAAATATTTTGCAGTAAATCATACCCATAATCAAGAAACTCTTGATATTTACAATTTACAAATGCATGATTTAGGAACAACTATTTACGAAAAAAGAAAAGCGTTTTTAAATGATTTTATGCCCATATTTAGTAAACGATACCAATCTATCAGTAATTCGAAAGAAATAGTAGAAATTCAATATAGGAGTCAATTAAATGAACAGGATTTATTAATTTTATTAAAGGAAAATGCTACAAAAGATAAAATAAGTCAATACAGTAATTTTGGAATTCATAAAGACGATCTAATTTTTGATATTGAAGAACACCCAATTAAAAAATTTGGTTCACAAGGACAACAAAAATCTTTTTTAATAGCTTTAAAATTGGCTCAGTTTGATTTTATCAAAACACAAAGTAAAGTAAATCCAATACTACTGATGGATGATATTTTTGATAAATTAGATGAGCAACGAGTCGAACAAATTATTGCACTCGTAAAAAATCAAGACTTTGGTCAGTTATTTATAAGTGATACCCACGCAGACAGAACCGAAAAAGTGATCAAAAAAATACATCAATCGTATAAAATGTTTAAGTTGTAAAATGGCAAAAAGAAAAGGAGATCAGAACTCAATGAGTGATGTATTAAAAGGGTTTATAGAAACCAACAGACTACAAAAAGGCTTGGATAAAGTTTCGATTGAAGATGCATGGCACAAGGTTATGGGAAAAGCTATTTCCAAATACACCACTGGAATAAAGTTAGATCGACAAGTGCTTTATGTTCAATTAAGTTCTTCTGTATTACGAGAAGAATTAAGTTATGGTAAAACAAAAATAATAGCGATGATTAACGAAGAAATGGGTAAAGAAATAATTAATAAAATTATTCTGCGTTAACCATAAATTATAGCATAAAAAAACCTTCCGAAATGGAAGGTTTTTTTGTATTTAAAATATTTTTTAAAACATTTCTCTGGCTGAAAAATGAAAAGCGCCTTCAATGGCTGCATTTTCGTCACTGTCACTACCGTGAACAGCATTTTCACCAATAGAGGCAGCATATAGTTTTCTAATCGTGCCTTCTGCAGCCTCAGCTGGATTGGTAGCTCCAATCAAAGTACGGAAATCTTCTACTGCATTATTTTTTTCAAGGATAGCAGCAACGATAGGACCACGAGTCATATATTCAACTAACTCACCGAAAAAGGGACGCTCACTGTGCACTGCATAAAAAGCTTTTGCGTCATCCATGGTCATTTGAGTAAGTTTCATAGCTACAATTCTAAATCCGGAAGCTGTAATTTTTTCAAGTATGGCACCAATATTTCCTTTTTCAACACTATCGGGCTTTAACATAGTAAATGTTCTGTCTGTTCTCATTTTTTATAATTTTTTTGCAAAAGTATGCAATTTGAAATCATTTACCACAAGTAAACACTAATAAATTGTATATTCGCATACTATGAATTCAGAGGAAATTTTGATACTAAAACAAGCCCTTGCCAACTCGAACAATATAGTTATTGTAGGGCATAAAAACCCAGACGGAGACGCAATTGGTTCCTGTTTAGGCTTGGCTAATTTTTTAAAACAATTAGAACACCAAGTAACTGTGGTTATGCCTAATGATTTTCCTGAATTCTTAAAATGGATTCCTGAAACTCAAACAATCATTAATTACGAACAGCATCGAGACAACGTAAAAAATTGTCTTAGCGAAGCAAATCTTGTTTTTACCCTAGACTTTAACGCCTTGAATAGAACTGGAGATTTAGCACAAGAATTAATAACAACTAATGCAGATTTTATACTCATTGATCACCACCAAGAACCAGATGATTACGCCCTTGTAACCTATAGCGATGTAGGTATGAGTTCAACTTCAGAAATGGTATATCATTTTATAGAATTTATGGGTGGCCTTAACTTGTTAAACAAAGAAATTGCGACGCAGTTGTATGTTGGTATTATGACCGATACGGGTTCTTTTCGTTTTCCAGCGACAACAGCTGCTACCCACAGGATAATTGCCCATCTAATCGAAGCAGGTGCTCCTAACTCGATCATTCATCAAAATATTTATGATACTAATAGCCCTGATCGATTAAAGCTTTTAGGAGTTGCGTTAAACAATATGGTTATGCTTCCCGAATACAAAACAGCTTACATCACTATGAGCCAAGAAGAATTAAATAATAATAATTTTAAAAAAGGAGATACCGAAGGTTTCGTCAACTACGCATTATCAATGAAAGGTGTTATTTTTGCGATGATTTTTATTGAAAATAAAAAAGAGAAAATCATAAAGATATCGCTTCGAAGTAAAGGTTCCTTTTCGGTGAATGATTTTTCAAGAAAATATTTCAATGGAGGTGGGCACACCAATGCTGCCGGTGGCAAAAGTTCAAAAACTTTATCTAAAACCGTTGAAGAATTTATTAGTATCTTGCCTGGCTATAAAAAAGAATTAAATGAAGCTTAAATTATTTTTAACCTTTACGTTTTTACTAGTATTATTTTCTTGTAAAAGTCCTGAAGCAAGAAAACCTGTTCAATACACATCGGGTTCATTTATTTCTAAATCTATCGAAAGAAATAAAGCTATTTTTGAAAAGGAAGAAAAAGAAATTCTCCAACTTTTAGAGGTCAATAAAACAAAGTCTTATTTTACTTCGGAATCTGGTTTTTGGTATTATTATGAGGTAAAAGATAGTTCTAAAACTAAAGTCCCTGAGTATGGAGATAAAGTTACTTTTTATCATAACATCAAAGATTTAAATGGCATAACGATACTATCAAAAAATGAAGTTGGCCTTCAAAATTGTGTTATAGATAAAACTAATCAAGAACTAATTTCTGGAATACGTGATGGCCTTAAATTAATGAAAGAAGGAGAAACGATTACATTTTTATTTCCATCGTACAAAGCATATGGCTATTATGGAATAGAAAATAAATTAGGAACTAACGTTCCTATACAATGCACAGTAACATTAAATTCAATAAATAAAACAAATGAAAATTACTAGAATTATGAAAAAAGGAGCATTTTTAATTTTAATACTAAGCCTTGGTTTGGCTTCTTGTCAAGAAAATAATTATCCAAATCTAGAGAAAGGTGTTTATGCAGAGTTCAACACTAACAAAGGTGTTTTTGTAGCAAAATTATATCATGAAGAGACACCACTTACGGTTGCTAACTTTGTTGAATTGGCTGAAGGCAGAAACGAGTTAGTGGATTCAGCATATAAAGGAAAAAAATATTACGATGGATTAACTTTTCATAGAATCATAAAAAACTTTATGATACAAGGTGGTGATCCATTAGGGACAGGATCTGGAAATCCTGGATATACCTTTCCTGATGAATTTTCTGATAATTTAAAACACGATAAAAAAGGAATTTTATCGATGGCAAATTCAGGGCCAGGAACCAACGGCAGTCAATTTTTTATAACCTTAAAAGAAACTCCATGGTTAAATGGTAAACACTCGGTATTTGGAGAAATTGCAATAGGTCAAGATGTGGTAGATTCTTTAGGACTTGTTGAAACATCAAAACCAGGTGACAAGCCGGTTGAAGCTGTTATCATAAACAAATTAAATATTTTACGAGTTGGTGGTGCGGACGTTATTTCATTCAATGACGCGATGGCAAAAGCCGAAGAAAAAGTAAAAGAAGAACAAGCAGCAAAAGAAGCAGTAGCAATAATAACTGCTGAAACGTTAGCGAGTGATATTGCCAAAGCAGAAGAAATGCCTTCAGGTATTAAGGTTTATTTTAATAAAAAAGGGAAAGGTGTAAAACCAAACGAAGGTTCCAAAATTAAAATGAACTATGCGGGTTATCTAAAAGATGGATCTTTATTTGATTCAAATCTAGAAGAGATAGCAAAAAAATACAATACTTGGGACCATCGTAGAGCTGATGCTGGCGGATATCAACCAATCCCAACAGATTACAGTAAAAATGCTCAATTAATACCTGGATTCAGAGAAGGTTTATTGATGATGAGTGTGGGTGATAAAACTACAATTTTAATTCCTTCGCATCTAGCATATGGCGAACGAGGAATTCCAAATTTAATTCCTCCAGGAAGTGATTTAATTTTCACTTTAGAATTAGTGGAAATTGTAAAATAAAATTTACATACTAAAATAAAAAAGACCTTCTTTTTGAAGGTCTTTTTTTATCCCTTTTTTACAGAGTTTAATTATAATTTGTAATTTTAGGTACTAAATATTCCCTTTTTCTTTGGGCGACAAAAATATTTCAAAAAAATGAATAAAACAGTAGTACTCCTTCTCAGCCTTATTTTTTTCATTTCATGTAATAAAAACAAGAAAGAAATACTTAATAATACTAAAAAGGATTATACTCAGTATGTCAATCCCTTAATTGGTACTAGTAAAATGGGGCACGTTTTTCCTGGTGCCACTGCTCCTTTTGGAATGGTACAATTAAGTCCACAAACTAATTTTGAACTAATGTATGATAAGGATGGCAGTTACAATCCTGAAACATACGAATATTGCGCTGGTTACCAATATCGTGATTCAATAATTATTGGTTTTGCTCATACCAATTTTAGTGGCACTGGACATGCAGATTTAGGAGATTTACTTGTCATGCCAACAGTTGGGAAAATGGTGCTTGAGCCTCTAAAAACTCAAAATGGTCAAAAAGGTTTTTACTCTACTTTTTCGCATGAAAAAGAAAAAGCAACTCCAGGTTATTATCAGGTAGAATTGGATAGTTATGGTATTAAAGCAGAACTTACAGCAAGTGAACGAGTTGGATTTCATCAATATACGTTTCCGGTATCTAATGATGCACATATCATTTTGGATATGGTTTATAACGTATATCACCACGAAAATAAAAACGTATGGACCTTTATGCGTGTTGAAAACGATTCGTTAGTCACTGGTTATCGTCAAACAAAAGGCTGGGCTAGAACTAAAAAAGTGTTTTTTGCTATGAAATTTTCTAAGCCTTTTAAAAGTTATGGTCATAAAAAATACAATAAAGAAACTTACGATGGCTTTTATAGACGATTTGACCAGTCTAAAAATTTTCCTGAAATGGCAGGAAAAGATATTAGGGCCTACTTTAATTTTGACACAAAAGATGGGGAAAAAATAAATATCAAATTCGCACTGTCTGCAGTAAGTACCAATGGTGCCCTAAAAAATTTAGATACAGAAATTCCACATTGGGATTTTAACAAAACACTTCAAGAAACGAAACAAAAATGGAATGAAGAACTCTCTAAAATCGAAATTAAAACATTCACCGAAGATCACAAAACTACTTTTTATACAGCATTATACCACACTAATCTTACACCTATCCTCTATGAGGACGTGGATGGAAACTACAGAGGTTTAGATCAAAATATATACAACTCAAAAGGTTTTACTAATTATACCATTTTCTCGCTTTGGGATACTTATCGCGCCCTACATCCATTACTTAACATTACCCAGCCTCATCGTAATAATGATATGATTAAATCAATGTTGGCGCATCATGACCAAAGCGTGCATGGTATGCTACCAATTTGGTCACATTATGCGAATGAAAACTGGTGTATGATTGGGTACCATGCTACTTCCGTTATTGCTGATGCTATGATTAAAAATATTGGAAATTTTGATCATCAACGAGCTCTGCAGGCCTCTGTAAATACAGCAAGCGTAACGTATTTTGACGGTCTAGGAGATTATATGGATTATAAATATGTACCAGATGACAAGAGTCATTCCTCAGTATCTAAAACTTTAGAATATGCCTATAATGATTGGTGTATCTTTCAAATGGCTCAAAAAGTTGGTGACAAAAAACTCGAAGAACGTTTTAGTAATCGTTCAAAATATTACAGCAATGTTTACGATCCTAAAATTGGTTTTATGCGTCCAAAATTATCGAATGGTAAATTCAGGAAAGATTTTGATCCCATGGATACTCATGGTCAGGGATTTATTGAAGGAAATGCATGGAATTATGGTTTGTATGTTCCACAAAATATAAACGGAATGATAAATATGATGGGAGGTAAAAAACGTTTTAGCCAACATTTGGATTCCCTATTTACTATGAATATTGATGAAAAATACATAGCAAAACATGAAGATATCACTCGAGATGGTATTATAGGAAATTATGTTCATGGTAATGAGCCAGGACATCATATTCCATATCTATACAATTGGACGGGGCATCCAAAAAAAACTCAGGAACGAGTCCGAATGATTATGGATACCATGTACGGTCCTACAGTTGAAGGTTTATGTGGAAATGACGATGCTGGACAGATGAGTGCTTGGTACATATTTAGTAGTCTAGGATTTTATCCAGTAACTCCAGGCTCATTAAATTATGCCCTTGGAAGTCCTTTAATAAAAGAAGCGGTAATTCACCTTGAAAACGGAAAAGACTTGTCTATTATAGCCAATAATCAAAGTAAAGAAAATATTTATGTTAAGAGCGTCTCGGTAAACGGGATAGCAATAAAAGAAAACTTAATATCACATACTGATATTGAAAATGGAGGAACACTTATATTTGAAATGACCAATAAAAAAAATTAATAAGTACAATGTTTCAATTATACTATCAAGCATCTTTTCTTATTTTTATTTTAGTAACGATTCTCTGGATCTGGAGTGTTTATCTAAAAGATGTTAGTATTGTAGATATTTTTTGGGGCTTAGGATTTGTAATCCTAAATATATTTTATGTTTTAAATTCAGGGGATTTAAATTCAAGAAAAATACTGCTATTAGTCTTAGTAAGCGTCTGGGGACTTCGACTTAGTATTTATCTTGCATACAGAAATATAGGTAAGGGAGAAGATTTTAGATATCAAGAATTTAGAAGAAAATTTGGCCCCAAACGCTATTGGTGGTTTAGTTATTTTCAAGCTTTTTTATTACAAGGTGCTCTGATGATCCTTATTTCTAGTACACTGCTTGGAATGAGTTTTTCGTCTCAACCAACAACACTTAGTTCTTTAGATTATATAGGTATCGGTATTTGGCTAATCGGATTTATTTTTGAGGCTGGCGGCGATTACCAATTGATGCGTTTTAAAAAAAACACTAATAATAAAGGCAACGTGTTAACTACGGGGTTTTGGAAATATACCCGCCATCCAAATTATTTTGGAGATGCTGCAGTTTGGTGGTCTTACGCAATTTTTAGTATTTCCGCAGGAGCTTATTGGCAGGTAATTGGCTCCATACTGATGACCTTGCTAATTATTAACATTTCTGGAGTAACATTGCTTGAAAAATCTTTAAAACAAACAAAAACTGCTTATTCTGATTATATCGATAAAACAAGTTCTTTTTTCCCTTGGTTCCAAAAAAAATAATTAAATGGATTTTATAAAGAAAAATATATGGCTCATTCTTTTTGTTTTATGGGGATTACCATTAAGTTATTACAGAAGTAAGTTTCGAAAAATAGTTTATCAAACTGATAGTTGGCTTATCAATATTAAGCCCCTTTTCATCAACGAAATAAAAGGTCTATTCGGAACACTTTATCCAAAAAATAAAGTCTATATAAAGTTTAGAAACTTTTATCTGTTCTATTTGTTGGTTTATTTGTTGCTTTTTTTAGCTTACGTTTTTTTTGATAAAAAAAATTAAATTAATTCTAACCATAATTTAAAAACGTATATTACAACGCTATTAAAAGTACTCTTAACCTCAGCGTTTCTTAAATAACTCATGTCTAAATTACCCAAAGAGCACAAATTTATTGATCTTTCAGATTATGGCCGTCCGATCGCCAAAATCATTGCAAATTATCTTAAAAATACGGTTTTAACGCCAATTCATGTAACTATTGGATTTATCATTGCTGGTTTTTTAGCAATTTATTGTATGCTAGATAACTTATACTGGTTTGCTGCTTTTTTTTTAATTTTAAAATCAATTTTAGATGCTGCAGATGGGGAGTTAGCTCGTGTAAAACAAAAACCTTCCTATACGGGTCGCTTTCTCGACTCCGTAGCAGATATAATATTAAACGCCCTCTTTTTTATAACCATAGCTTATATTACCAATGCTAATTATTGGGCTTGCTTTTTAGCATTTTTCGGCTTACAACTGCAAGGGACACTATATAATTACTATTACACCATTTTAAGAAATAAATTTAATGGTGATACAACCAGTCGAATTTTCGAAAATAGTACCCCAATAGCATTGGCTGGCGAAAAGCAAAAACATGTCACCAATTTATTTAGTTTATATAAACTACTGTACGGAGTTTTTGATAAAATTATATACCAATTAGATTCCTCAGCAGAAAAAAGCAAATGTTGGCCAAATTTATTTATGACGGTCGTGTCTATTTTTGGCTTAGGATTTCAATTACTCGTAATTGCAGGGATGCTGGTATTGGGTTTAAAGGCTTTTATTATTCCTTTTTTTCTAATCAATACCATACTTGTTTTTATATTTATTGCAATTAGAAAACTATTTTTTAATCGATATTAAAAAATAAATACCACCTATTTTTTAGGAATTTCTTTTAGAATTTCTTTTAAAAAACTCCAAAATTTTTGAGTAGATGATATGCAAGCACGTTCATCTGGAGAATGCGCTCCTTTGATGGTTGGTCCAAAAGAAATCATATCCATTTTCGGATAATTTGTTCCTAAAATTCCGCATTCCAAGCCAGCATGGCAGGCCGCTACATGTGCTTTTTCACCATTCATTTTTTCATATAAAGAGGCTAATACTTTTAGAATAGCAGAATCCATATTCGGAGCCCAACCGGGATAATCTCCTGATAGGGCTACGCTGAAACCAGCTAATTCAAATACTGATTTTAATGAATTTACCATATGTTCCTTTGAGGATTCAACCGAGGAGCGAGTTAAACATTCAATTTTAATTTGACCCTCCTCTAAAATTATTTTTGCAATATTATTAGAAGTCTCCACCAAGTCGGCTATGGCTGGGCTCATCCTAAAAACACCATTGTGTGCTCCGGCTACTGCTTTTAAAAATAATTGTTGACATTCGTTACTTATTATGGTTTTTGGCAGCTCGTGGAGTTTCTCAATACTGATGGTCATCTCTGATTCTATGGGCTGGTATTCATCTAATAAATCAGCTTTAATTTTTTCAAAAGCAGTTATAAAATTAGTTTCATTGACTATCACAACCTGAGCATTGCTTTCCCTAGGAATGGCATTTCTTAAACTTCCACCAAGTACGGACGATATAGAACAACAGTCGTTGGTTGCTATGAGAATACGATTCATTATTTTATTTGCATTGGCTAGGCCAAGGTGTATCTCCATACCACTATGTCCGCCTTGCAAACCTTTAACGCTTATTTGGTAGGCAATCGTATTTTCTGGAGTGGATTGTGGAGAGTAACTTTTAGAGGCTGTAACATCTACTCCACCTGCACAACCTACACCAATTTCATCGTCCTCTTCAGTGTCTAAATTAAGAAGTATTTCGCCTTTTAATAAACCGCCTTTTAACCCCATAGCACCAGTCATACCGGTTTCTTCATCAATAGTAAATAAAGCATCGATAGCTGGGTGAGCAATTTCTTTACTTTCTAAAATAGCCATGATAGTGGCCACTCCTAATCCATTATCTGCACCCAATGTGGTACCTTTAGCTTTCACCCAATCACCATCCACAAACATTTCTATGCCTTGAGTTGCAAAATCGAATACGGTATCGTTATTTTTTTGATGTACCATATCGAGATGTGATTGCAATACAATCCCTTTTCTATTTTCCATTCCTGGAGTAGCAGGTTTTCGGATAATTACATTTCGAACATCGTCTTCAAAAGTTTCTAAACCTAAATGATTTCCAAAGTTTTTTATAAACTCAATAACTTGTTCTTCTTTTTTAGATGCTCTTGGTACTGCATTTAAATCTGCAAAATTATTCCAAAGTCTTGTTGGCTCTAAATTTCTTATCGATTCATTCATTCGTGGACAATTTAAAAATTTAAAACAAAATTACAATTTACTTGCTTAAAAACGAGCATGTCGTCTTTAAAGAAATTTAATTTAATAAATTGATGGTAAATTATTGGGCCCCATGGTAAGTACTATATACTTATTATGATCTGAGAAAAGAGCGCTAGTTACTTTGT
>JAAEPP010000701.1 GCA_024232495.1 Flavobacteriaceae bacterium | reverse complement strand
GTTTTACTCCTCTACAGCTAACACAATTATGTGTTCCAACTATAGTTACAATTACACCCTTATTTCCAGCTGTAATTTTATCTACAGCATTATGAATAGCTGATGTTAATTGTTCTTGTATTGCTCCTCTACGACCAAATAATTCTACAATTCTATTTAATTTAGAAAGACCAATTACTTGACCACCTTCTCCTGCTATATAACCTATATGAACAACACCCCCAATTGTTTGGTGGTGATGAGAACACATTGAAGTTAATGGTATATTACGTTCAATAACAATACCATCATAACCATCTGATGGGAATGAGGTAATAGGGGACATAGCTGTGTATCTACCAGCCCATAAATCATTTACATAAGCTTTAGCTACTCGTCTAGGTGTTTCCATTGAATTGGGGTCATTTCTCCAATCACATTTTAATGCATCTAAAAACTTACCATAAGCTTCTTCTGCATCATCAATCATTCTTGCTTTTTCTATATTAGTGAAGGGGAATCCTTCAGCGACCCCATTTGCATAACCTACTTTTACTACTTCTAATTCTTCGTGAACTTTTCTACGTTTGTTCTCCATTTATATAACTTTTTAATTTATCTACTAATACTAATACTTCATCTGGTTCCATTGTTATAGCACAACAGACATTGATATTCTCTTTTATTTCCTCTAATATACGAAGGGCTTCTTGCTTATCCACTTTTTTTATTATACTTTTTTATCTTTCCATTTGTACCCATAAGCTGTTTTTTGTCTTCCTTTAATGCATGCACATATATCAGAACCGTTTATTTTATTTGGTCTTAAAATTTTAGTAGCTGATTTTGCACTTTCAAATTCTTTTATAAAGTTTTCGTTAAGGTCATACTGAAATACAGGGATAGAGTGGGATTTGGATAGTTTAGCTCTTCTAGTTTTATTATTGTAAAAATTAAGAGTTTTCATTTTATTACTAATTCCCACTTTACATTTTTTTGTTTTTTTATGCCCCAAAGCATTAGTATTTCCTAATTTCCCTTTAGATTTTAATTTGCGGGTTTCTATTGAATCATATCCAAATTTCCCATCCATCCTACAACATAGGGAAGGTGTATCTAATACTTTATAATATAATTTATAAAATGTTTCCCTTTCTTCTAACATAGAAACCCTACATTCTTCTAAAATTTCTTTTTTATGATTATCCCACCCATACTTTTTAAGGGAATTATATAATTTAGTTTGTCCCTTACAATGGAGCCCAATATAAAACCCCCACCTTTTTTTAATATTAGTGCTTTGCCCTATATAAATTTTACCT
>JAAEPP010000700.1 GCA_024232495.1 Flavobacteriaceae bacterium | reverse complement strand
GCTAATTAACTTTTTGGCTAAAATTGTCTAAAATCCCTTTTATTTAGTTTTAAAAACATAACTTAATTTTTATAGAAGTGTGATTAGTTTTGAAATATGCTTAAATACTATCATGTTTCTCACAAAATAACGAAAAAGAATGACCAGCTCAGTAGTTATCATGCCAACCCTTTATGATAAAATGAACCACCTTCTTCTTCTTATGTGGTGCAATATTACTAGTATCAAAGTGACAGTCATGCTGGTAAAATTTTATAATCGAATTTTGTAGGGTTTGCAAAAATTATTTTAAATAAAAGTATGCATTTATTGTACTGATAAACATCGTCATCTTTACCATCATATTCATATGTAAACAATACTACAATGTCTGGGATACATTCATGTTTATCTATTTGTTTAAATACAAATAATATAATGGTCACACATTTGACACTTCCAGCGCCACTGGCCCGATATAGCAGATCACATGAAATGAAACGTCCTACGAGGACATAGCCACAGGCAGCAAGAAATG
>JAAEPP010000699.1 GCA_024232495.1 Flavobacteriaceae bacterium | reverse complement strand
TAGGTAAAAATGTTGCACCAAGGTAATACCTCTCTCATTTAGAAAGCTTGGATGGGTGAGTAGACTAAGCCAAATTTATCTACTTTTGCGCCATAGTTCGAGTGTTTTTAAAGTAACACTTTCGATTTTAATGTTTATAATTTCTAGTCCAGTAACATTGATACTATTTGATTTCTCTTGAGGCAAGACTATTGTTTTCTAAGATTTATAATATTTGGTAAAAATGATGCAAAAGTAATACTTCTTTCATTTAGGAAGCTTGGATTACCAAGTGGACTAAACCAAGCGCTATAGTTGACCAGACTGCAGTTCGATCCTTCTTAAGGTTTTTGAAAGTAAAATCATATACTGTGTTTTTCTGAAAGAGATATCACCAAATAGGATTTTGAAGCTTCATTTTTGACTTCCTTTTAACGTTCAAAACAAATATAATGATCTGACTCCGATCTGATGCTGACTTGCTCAACATGAACTCAGCAATACGTATGAACATTTGCTATCTATCAACTATCATCAAAACTAATGACTGCTCAAGGCAGTAACATGTTTGCTGAGAGTTCGCTGCCGAAGGGTAAGAAAATTTTGAATTTCAATGCGTCTGCATTGCTGCAAATGGCCTATTTGACGTGATTTTCGTTGTCATTAATCAACTTTTTTATAATTCCTAAAAAAATTCCTACCCACTAAAGTATCAAGAACTGCACAACTTTTTTAGAATTGTACAACTAAGGTTTAAAACTGCACATATTGTGTAGAGATTGCATACTTAAAAACCCTGTTTATTAAGAAAGCCCAACGGACTTAGCCAAGGGCTTTGATTGTTCTGGCCGTGAATCGTAAGGTAATACTTTTGATTTCCAATATTTGGTAAAAATGATAAAATGATAGTCTCTTTCTTCAAAAAAGGTTGTGTGGCCCAGTGACTTAAGCGAAGTGCATTGGCGAAGTGCATTGTGTGGCCCAGTGACTTAAGCGAAGTGATCAGACCTTAGTTCGATTTCT
>JAAEPP010000698.1 GCA_024232495.1 Flavobacteriaceae bacterium | reverse complement strand
GGATTAATAATCGATCTTTGCTACTGTAATAACAAAATGTGAGCAAACTACCTTTTTGTTTCGTTATGAAGAATACTTCTTAAAGCATTGTTCATTTCATTTGGATTTTTGGACACTCGTGCAGTTTATACGAAAGAACAGAAAACTGATAGTGATAGGCTTTGATGATTATTCATACTCATGGCCTATCATCGGCAGGATTATAAAATTGTGGAAACACCATTGAGGAAAAAGCCTGCCAGCAGGAAGAGGAGACAAGTTGTTGAATTTTGTTGATTTGCAGACTCGTGTTTTTAGAATCATGCCCTATAAGCCTTTCTGGAGAGATCTGACACTCTGGTTTTCTTGGAGGAAGAAAAAAGAATGGCTTTTCAAGAACAGCAAATTGTTACTGTTTCAATCACCTTGCTTAATCTTTTTCAAAAATTTGGTGCTACCTGTTAGTATTGAAACTACCTGAATTGTGGAATAATGAAATTTGCACCTGATTCTTTTCAAAGTTTTTATTTTCTACAGTATCTTATATAGCCTAAGTAGTAAATAATGGCGTAAATGTATTGCAAAGGATGAAGGTTAAGAAACTCAGACAAGAAACTTTTGAAATATTTTTATCATTGCTAAAATATGAATCATTTCACAACAGTTGAGAGAAATAGGGATGGCATTTCTGGGTTTTTTAGGCTGACAATAACTGCCTTGTTTGCCTATAGGATGGATTCATCATAGCTAATGAATATTGAAGGATCCAAAAAATCTTAATGTCGAAATCTCGAGATTCTATTGGGGGCTTCACCCTGAGCACCCCACCCAAACTGTAGATTGTAGCACTTGCAGACGCAAGTCTAACACCAGGTAGAACAATAGAAAACTGATCTTGCACATGTGGGATTTCATGCAGAAGTTCCATTTTACTTTGAAAAATGAACTCCAACCTAAATTACTTTCCTTGTGTTTTTCAAACGAGAGGTCCAAGTAAAGGGGGGCACAAATTGAAATAGATTATTGAAGTTATTAGTGGGTCACACAGCTGTCTACGGGAAAGCATGTTATCTGGGAATCTTCAAGTGCTTCTTTGGGCAAACAACTTATCG
>JAAEPP010000697.1 GCA_024232495.1 Flavobacteriaceae bacterium | reverse complement strand
CTGTGTGTCACCGTGTCACCATGTGTGACCGTGTGTCACCGTGTGTCACCATGTGTCACCGTGTGACTCAATGTGGAGTGGAGCAAAAGATATAAGGACCGATTGTGCCGGGAGAAGATAGTAAGACCCGGCCAAATGCCCGGATTGCCTTTGGCCTCCCTCGCCACAACCAGGCGAAATGTGTTATTCACCAAGACTCGGAGATTGCAAGGTCTCCCGGCCGACTATGTCACAACAACAGCCCGCCTTCCCACGCCGCTCACCTGACCTACTGCCCTGCCCTGCACCGGCCCGGCGGTATATAATGGATGAATGTTGCGTGTTGCCTCAGTACGCCAGTCGACCTGCTGCCGAGACCTCCCGCGGCCCCGGGGCCGCCGGCCAGGGGTATGGGGGCCCCTACACAGCGCCGGTTCCGTAAGCGCCCTGCCCACGAGAGCCATTTCTACAGGGGGACACGGGAAATCTCGACATCAGCAAGAACGGGCCTCTGCTCACAGCTGACGGAGGGATGTGACAAGTAGTTCCGGAGACCAATTCTCTGAATAGAACAATATAGACACTTAACAAGAACTTTGTGTTTCTATTTCTATGCAAGAACTTCTGCCGGCTGCTGATTCTGTCTGCTCTCTCTCACATTTAAGGGCAACAACATTCCAATCTCAGCAATGGCAGCATGGCAGACATAATCCTAAACTCCTGGTCCAAGTGGGAGCAGTTCGTGACAGACGAAGGCAGGTCACAGAGGCGGTCTGGATCCATGGCAGCACAGCAGATATAATCTCAAACTCCCGCTCCGAGTGGGACCAGTTTGTGAACGACCAAGGCAAGTCACTGAGGCGGTCCATGGCAGCATGGCAGACATAATCTTAAACTCCCGCTCTGAGTGGGAGCAGTTCGTGACTGACCGAGGCAAGTCACAGAGGCGGTCCGGATCCATGGCAGCACAGCAGATATAATCTCAAACTCCCGCTCCGAGTGGGACCAGTTTGTGAACGACCGAGGCAAGTCACAGAGGCAGTCCAGATCCATGGCAGCACGGCAGACATAATCTTAAACTCCCGCTCCGAGTGGGACCAGCTGGTGACCGAACGAGGCATGTCAGAGAGGCGGTCCGGACCCATGGCAGCACAGCAGACTTAATCTCAAACTCCCACTCCGAGTGGGAGTAGTTCCTGAACGACAGAGGCAAGTCACAGGCATGGTCCAGATCCATGGCGGCACGGCAGACATAATCTTAAACTCCTCCTCCGAGTGGGAGCAGCTGGTGACCAACCAAGGTAAGTCACTGAAGCGGTCCGGATCCATG
>JAAEPP010000696.1 GCA_024232495.1 Flavobacteriaceae bacterium | reverse complement strand
TTATTTTTAGCCTTTAGATAGAAACAGTCTCAATAGTGTTATTGAAGAATTAATTAGATCTTATTCCCTTAAATATTTATTGGACGAACTGATTTTAATGAATCCTGTTGCATTTTTCCCTAGATCGATTTCAAGATAACTATTGAATATGAAGAATAATCAAATAATTAATTGATAATTGTTGAGCTAAAAATAAATAGTGGATATTCTGACTGATCGATATTAAACAGACTAATTCAAGAGCTTTTAAAGGTTAAATATATAGCTACAGCTTGACTAATTGAAAAGAAAAGACTGAATAATACGTGCTTTTCAATAATTAATGTATTAGATAGTCTTATTTTAAAGCCTTGCCAATAATAAAAAATAGATCAAGAGAACGAAATTATTGAATTAATCTGAATATCGATAGCACATGAATAATTAAAATATGGAATACAGATAATTGATAAGAAAACAGTCGATCTTGAGAAATTCATCTTATTATTGGCTAACTAATTATATATTTAAGAGAATACTT
>JAAEPP010000695.1 GCA_024232495.1 Flavobacteriaceae bacterium | reverse complement strand
TATGCTAAGTAATATTTCCTAAACTCCTCCGTATCAGCGAAATGAAAAGGGTTGCAGCGATTTTTCATTTTTTCTTTTGTGTGTTTTTTTAGCGTAGTGTTAAGAAAAAATAAGAACAAGCTGACCTTACCGAGCGCAGCGATTTCACCACCTCTTTTAGCATATGACTACAAAGTTTCATTAATTTACTAACACGTTCAAAATACATCTTTGTATATTCGATTAACAGTATGATTAATTTTGTTTTATTGCTATCTTATGTGGAAGTTTGTAGGCGAAACTTCGGTGAAGTCTACACAATATGCTCTTATATTTTTGTCGAGGTAATATGTACCGTATCATCATTCTTTCTATATTTTTGATATTAACGGGCTGCAAATCCACACAGCCAAAATCGCAATTGAAACAAGTGATGGAAGCGCATCAGCAATATAAGAAAAACATAAAAAATAATACAAAACCAAAACCTAGTGGTTGCCTTTATTCTGATAATTCTGACTATTCATTTGATAATGTGGTGGATGCTAATGATGTTAGCAAAGATTTCAATTCACAACCAATAAAGACTATACCACCAAAGTATCCTTTAGTTGCTTCGAAAAATAATACCGAAGGGTATGTAAAAGCTTCTTTTATAACGGATGAAAAAGGCTGTGTTATTAATATAAAAATTATCGAGTCAGCCCCACTTGGCGTTTTTGATACTTCTCTGATTAATGCTTTAAAAAGATGGCGCTATTTACCAACTTCAGTCGATGGGAAAGCAATAAAGGTAAGGCGCGAAATACAAATTGATTTTATAGCACCTAAAGAAAAGCTTAAAACAACCGATTCTGAGACCAATATAAGCTTGGATTTAGAGAACATAGCCGCTGAAAAACTGAAAGGTT
>JAAEPP010000694.1 GCA_024232495.1 Flavobacteriaceae bacterium | reverse complement strand
CCTTCTCGGCCAGCTCGGAGTAGAGGAGCCTGAAGCGGGCGGGGACGCGGCGCCAAGCCCGCGGGTCGAAGTACTGGTAGAGCCCCTCCTCCCACTCGGCCGTCTTCTCGGTGGGGGTGATGCCGGGCCAGCGCGCCAGCCACACCTTGTCCACCATGTTGAAGCGCCAGCCGCGCTCGAACAGAAGGCTGGCGGCGGTCAGCTGGAGCCGGTCGCCGTGGCCGGCGTGGAAAAGGAAGAACAGGAGGTCGGTGTGGGACATTCCCTTGTAGGGAGTTCTGACAAGCAGAACTCCCTTCTTCCATCTCATTGGCAATTGGTGTCTTACAAGGAATATCAATTGTGGACCATTTGCCAACTTCAAAACATCAGAACTGCCCATAGAGCCAGAGTTGAGCCTAGAGTCTAGGACCTGGACTCCTGCCCTGTGTGAAGTGCAGTACAGTACTGTTAGCAATCAAAGCCTACAACGGGTATCAGCCACGCCATGAAAAGCACTCCCCAGAAAACTGGAGCTGTCCTGGAACCTTTCCGGTCCCCCGCCGGGAATCGAACCCATGACCCCAAGGATGGGAGCCTCCCCCTCTAACCACTGAGCTATCAGAAGCAAGGATAAAAGTTTGGTGCAGTCATGTCGTCCCAGCTTACCTGGTACTCCATTTTATGGAATGATTGTCCAGGGCTACTGTTCAGACAGAGGACTACAGGGCTCTCCAAACCCACCTCGATCATACTGATAGTGCTCTTGCAGACACTGCCACAGAGGAGCAGAGACTATAGAGGGCCACCAAAGAGACACAGGTTCATTCCAGCGGTGACGGGCAATTCTCGGGCTGTCCCCTGAGGGTAAACACACACTGTTAGCAATCAAAGCCTACAACGGGTATCAGCCACGCCATGAAAAGCACTCCCCAGAAAACTGGCGCTGTCCTGGAACCTTTCCGGTCCCCCGCCGGGAATCGAACCCACGACCCCAAGGATGG
>JAAEPP010000693.1 GCA_024232495.1 Flavobacteriaceae bacterium | reverse complement strand
AGCTCAACTTGGTAATGGTAATTTCCAAAACTTGCAATTCCATCAGCAAGACCAAGACGTTCTTCAGGGACAAGTTATGCAAACTGGAGAAGTTATGCAAACTGGACCAGTTATGCAAACTGGAGAAGTTATGCAAACTGGACCAGTTATGCAAACTGGACAAGTTTTCCAAACTGGAGAAGTTATGCAAACTGGACAGGTTTACCAAACTGGACAAGTTTACCAAACTGGACAAGTTCAAACTATGGTTACCGAACCTGAAGTTACTCAACAAATTATCACTGGAAAACCAATCATCACAGAAACGCAACAAATTATATCAAGACCAATCGTAACCCAACAATTGATTTCTCAACCGATTATTAGAAGAAGAATAGTCAAACAACCAATCATCAAGAGACAAGTGATCTCTAGACCTGTATTGACCGAAACCATTCAAAGAGAACCAATCGTTAAGGAAAACGTTGTTAGAAGAACCGTACCAGTACAAGTACCTGCCCAAATTATCGTACAACAACCTTCCATCCAAAACAACCTCCATACCAGAAACCAAGTCGTTTCATTGAACCAACTCCCAAGTAAGACTATTAACCATAAGCCAAACGTCAACCAATTGATCAGAGAGAGAAAACAAACCGTTAGAGACTTCCAAGCTCCTCCTCATCAAATTCATATCCAACCAATTGTACAATAGACCATTCAAACCAACAGAGAAGTTGTCAACTTAGTTCCTCAACAAGCTCAAGTTATGAACAGACAACCAATTGTCAGACCTTTGGTGACCCAGCAAACTCAAAGAACCCAAGTTGTCCAGAGACCTGCTCAACAAGTCCATACCAGAACTTTCGTCCAACCTGTTATTCAACAAGAAAGAGTTCAAACCAACTACGTTCAGCGACCTGCTCAAAACTTCAACCACAGACCTGTTGTTCAACCCGTTAAGGTTGAGCAAACTCAAAGAACTCAAGTCATCAATGCTCCTGCCCAACAAGTTGTGAGACAACCTGTAATCCAAGAGTACATCAAGGAAACTGATATTCATCATGTTCATAGACCTGTTATCAAGAGAGTTCCAGTCATTAAGAGAATTCCCATCCCAACTCCAGTCATCCAAAAATACGAAGTTATCAAGAAAGTTCGTATCCCAATCAAAAAACCAAGAAAACCTAATGTAGTCAACAACACCCATGTTCATGTTTATAATGAAGAAGCTACGCCTATGCCTATGCCAGTTCCTACTCTAGTTGAAGAACCACCAAGACCAGTTGTGAGACCAATCATCAAGCATAGGAGAAACTATGAAAGAGTCCTTGATAATGATGGATTCCATCATCCTTGGATCGTTGATAGAAACTTCAGAACCAGAGTTGTAGGAGGAAATGGAAATGATATTGCTAATCTCTTTCTCTAATTAAATTAAGAGGTTTATTAAAAATTTACAAATTATTATTTTTTCTTTATTTAATTCCCCAGGATCCGAATCTAGGGGTTTGGGGTTTGGGGTTTGGGGTTTGGGGTTTGGGGTTTGGGGTTTGGGGT
>JAAEPP010000692.1 GCA_024232495.1 Flavobacteriaceae bacterium | reverse complement strand
CTTAGCCCCGCAATAACAGTTCACCTCAATTTCTTAAAAAGTATTCCCTTCGCATGGAAAAAAAACGATTCCGTTTGCTCTAAATCGTTGTAAACATACGTACTACAACAGTTCTGTTCATGGGAACAGCCTAGAACTCATTACTTTGAGGCTTTGTTATAGTTCCCATGAAACTTAGTGAAAACCTAGCCCGCAATAAGAGTTCATCTCAATTTCTTATAAACTACGCCTTTCGCATGGAATAAAACGATTCTGTTTGCTATAAAACGTTGTAACTAAGGTATTACAACAGTTCTGTCCATGGGAACAGCCTAGAACTTATTACTTCCTGGGTTTCTTATAGCTCCTCATGGAACCTAGTGAAAACTAAGCCCCGCAATAAGAGGTCACCTCAATTTCTTTTAAAGTACGCCTTTCGCGTGGAATAAAACGATTCCGTTTGCTCTATAGCGTTGTAAACATACATATTACCACTGTTCTGTCCATGGGAACAGCCTAGAACTTATTATTTTGAGGGTTTCTTAAGGTTCCCCATGAAACTAAGTGAAAACGTAGCCCCGCAAT
>JAAEPP010000691.1 GCA_024232495.1 Flavobacteriaceae bacterium | reverse complement strand
TGTTCGTAGCTTTTTTGATGATGAGCTGAAGTTCATAAGTTATTGCCTCAAATCTCGAGTCTTTTACTGTCTCGACCATCTTGTTACATAGTACTCGAACCCACGACCTCTAGATTTGATATCTAGAACGCTACCACTGCGCCACCGGGGCTACGCGAAACCCAGGCCATTTCATTCACACAAATAACTCTTTAAGTATAAAAAGCTAAGCAATTTTTAGTACTGAGCTCGTGCTGAAATTGCTTCTAAGAAAAATGCGTGTAAAGCCCGTGGTCCATGTCATAGATACTTATTAAGTGCCCAGAGTATTTGATAGATTTGGAAAAGAGAAACAAAGATAATAAGATAGTTTTGTGTATTGATTCCAAATAACAAAACAATTGAGTATAATAATTATGGAGATGAGGAACCCAGGAAGTTAGAATAAAATCTTAGAGAATTCGTCACTTGAAAGTCTTTGCTTAGAAATATAGTTTCAATTTCTTTCTTCTTCTCACTTTTCCCCCTGAGAAGGTAGGTACAATTCAGTACTGCACCCCCTCCCTGTACATCTTTTCCTTGTCTTGTTTAAGACCTACAGAATGATTGTTGGACTGGTATATCCTTTGCTTGATGAGCCTTGCCTCCATATATACACTGTATTTCTCCAATTAGAAGGCCCTTTTCTTCTATTTCCACCAATGCTCTGCAAAGATTGGCAGGAACCCTTCCAACAACCTTTCCAATGTCACATTTTTCATATGAAAACAAAGTTAAAAGACGAAATAGAATTTAGGAAGCTTGTTAGAAAGCTTTTCTTAAATAATTGGAGTGAGAGCTAGAAAAAATTTTGGTAGTAAAATTTAGAACAGTATCTTTCACAGAGGAGAGACAGTGACACCCAGGAAAATTCAAAGGAGGCTCTATCCAATAACCTCCTAATTTCTCAAATGACCCAACCCGAACTTTTGTGCTGGATCTATGCATGTATACAAAACTGTATCGAAAAAAGGCCTATCATTATTATTTGCCCTCTATTCATTTTTTTATTTTTGAATGTTTATCAAATATAAAAACAAACATGTTGTTGTTTCAAATATAAAAACAAACATGTATTTTTTGTCAAAGAACTAATCCCTAATAGCCCTGTTGGGAAACTTGGCTTGGCTCT
>JAAEPP010000690.1 GCA_024232495.1 Flavobacteriaceae bacterium | reverse complement strand
TCCATAAAAAATCCTGAGTGGATAAATAGTTTATTTCGAATCATTTATTTCGGACCAACTTAGACCATAAACCATGGACTAACCATTAGGCTTTTTTCCAACCTCGGGCTGACTTTGAAGGAATCTTTTTTGGGGATTTTATGTGTTTTCCAAGGCTATCATAGCCTTATATTGCTCCCTGAACAGTCCTGAGTGGATTAAAAGCCTATTTGGAACAATTTATCTTGGGCCAATCTTGACCAAAAACCATGGACTAACCATCAGGCTTTTTTCCAATTTTGGGCTGACTTTGAAGGAATCTTTTTCGGGGATTTTATGTGTTTTCCAAGGCTATCATAGCCTAATATTTCTCTGTGGAAAGTCTTGAGTGGATTAAAAGCTTATTTTGAATATTTATCTTGGGCCAATTTTAACCAAAAACCATGGACTAACCATCAGGCTTTTTTCCAATTTTGGGCTGACTTTGAAGGAATCTTTTTCGGGGATTTTATGTGTTTTCCAAGGCTATCATAGCCTAATATTTCTCTGTGGAAAGT
>JAAEPP010000689.1 GCA_024232495.1 Flavobacteriaceae bacterium | reverse complement strand
GAACTCATTGGGCTGACAGGATATTGACTTTCTTTTTGATACCAATTTTCTCAATGTTTACGTTGGTTTAACGATTATACTATAATTTAGGCGACATCTTCGTCTGGAATACACCAATCTTCGATAAATCCAGACTCTTTAATCTCCTGTAATATATCCTTAGCACTTGCCGTATCCTCAACAAACCAACCTCTTATATTTTCATATTTAGAATAGTGGAATGTTTTTAAATAGTCTAAATCTTGTTCGTTGTTTATTAGAATAATACTATCGTGTCTCTCAATACAACCCTCATTTAAATCGTGATTGATTGTTGCCTTAAGCTCTTTGATTATATTTTTCTCGTGAAAAGCACAATCGCTCGTAAATTGCCCTCTATAATTACGCTTAACTTCAAAATAGTTATCCATTAAATATGTTACTACTTTGGAATGTAAAAACTTACTAAGCTCTTTCTTTGCTCTTGACTTCTGTAATTTATAAGATGAATTTTTAACTTCATTATACATAAAATCATTAAGGAGCTTACTTATTTTAGTTTTATTCTCTTTGTCTTTTCCGTAAAAATTAGTCGGTAGGTTAAGACCACATTTAGCGTAAAGGATTCGAGGGTTACAGGTAACAATATCAATCTCCGTTACTGTCAATCCTAAATAGTTTGCCACGTGTTCAATCATTCTCAATGGAATAGTTGTCGCAAAATTATAATTTCTATTTAACGTAATATTGTTTGGCACGTAAGCTCTATGGCCAGAAAACATATAGAGTATTTGTGATAAATAGATTACACTATACTTTTTGAACTCATCTAATTTAATCTCACTTTCCTCAAATGCAAAACCTTTGTCTTTTAACTTGTCTCTTTTTAACTCAACTAATTCCTCTCTAAGAGCGTCAAAAGTACCATTTGCAATAACATTTCCACCCTCGTCAATATCATAGCTTAAAAGCTCTGAAATTCGTTTCTGGTGGGGTTTAATCTCATATTTACCATTGTAATTTTTCTCGGCAATAAATATCTCAAAATCAAATTTAACTTTGTTCTTTAAACTCTCATAGCCTTTGCCGTCTTTGAATATTTTATATAGATTAGGTTTCCAATTTATTCGGTGCTTATCTCCATATAAATCTCTTTGCTCAATAATTTCAATATTACTAAATAGGTTATCTTTTATTTTCTGTAAATCCTTAACTGTTTTCATTGTATTTCTGTTGTGCGTACTATCATCGTCAATAAATCTTATTCCTCTCGCTTTATAAAATTCCTCGTATTCTTTTAAAGGAAACTCTTTATCGCAAACCCTCGACTCTTTATATAAATCAACCGAATCCTGTCTTTTATATACTTCAATTATACCCTCTTTACATTGTTCGTTATATATGTAATTCCTGTAAATATTTTTAACTAAGTTAGATTGTGGATTCTGTGGTATTCTCCTAATATTTTTACTTAACTTACTTTCTGGAGAGCGTTTTTTATCTTTTACAAACTCATCAACCATTGAATCAATACCATTCTTAAAAATCTCCTTTTTAGCAGTATTAACCCCTAATCTGCAATAAGTAATCTTATTAGCTCCGTTTCTTGTTCGCCCTGATGCTTGAACTAAATTAGAGGGAAAATGACTTTCGTATGCGTTGGCTCTATCCTCGAAATAATAGACATTCGCTTTTTGATACCATATATCGAAACCCTCAAAACCCTTAGAGCTTGAAATGGTTAATTTACTGTTGGGGTTGTGCGAAATATTTTGTTCTTTGAATAAGCTACTCGACAAACTATCGCCTGTAATTAAATTCGCATTAATTGACCTTTTACCACATTTTAACTTTGCTATTATTTGTCTGTTATTAGTAAAACAAACAACCTCAACGCCATTTTTAACGTCCTTAATCATTTCGTTAATTGTAGTCTGTCGGTCTTTTGTGTAATGAATATCGAAACCTTTAACAAAAGGGTTATCAATAACAACATCTACATTCATAAAAAG
>JAAEPP010000688.1 GCA_024232495.1 Flavobacteriaceae bacterium | reverse complement strand
GGTAAGAAGTACACATTATAATGATGATTTAGAGATTTTTTATGCAAATTGGGCCATTTAAAGGATGTCAAATAATCCATAGAAAAATGCTTGAAAATTACAAAGTAGTCTGAAACATCTATCTTGTCTATAAATATCCAATCCTGATATTCGGATAGGAGAAGAGCGTTACAAAGTTTGCTAGAATCACAAAAAATAGCATTACAAAGTATCAAAAATAGGTTTAAATTACTTAATTCAAAATATCTAGAAAAGTATTTACATACGGCAATTTGGGCAAATTCAAATCACAGATTTTACTTTTAAGTATGTTTTCCATAAATAACAGACTCTCTACTTAGCTAATAAGACAAAAATAAAGTTTACAAAATGATATTACCCCCTATTAAAATTATGTTTTACACACTTGCATATCAACTTGGCACCTCAAAAGATTTCTTAAATCAGTAACATTCTTAATTTCTTCATCACTTAACATCATCCTTAACCGAGAAGCTAGTTCATCTCCAACTCCAAGGGATAAACTTATATCTGCAACAACATCAAGTGAAGTAAAAATAATTCCGCAAATTGCATTTATCTCCCTGGTTATTCCGATTAGAGCTTTATAATCATCTTTTCGAAATGAAGCATAATCATCAAAATCAAAACCGCCATTAATTGCTTTGAGAATTTTTTTCAGCTCAACATTATCATAACCTTTGACTTCTTTATCATTATCATAAAAAT
>JAAEPP010000687.1 GCA_024232495.1 Flavobacteriaceae bacterium | reverse complement strand
CAACCCTCGGTGTTATAAGCTCTAGGCTGTTCCTATGGACAGAACTCTTGTAATACGTATGTTTACAACGTTTTAGAGCAAACAGAATCGTTTTAGTCCATGCAAAAGGCGTACTTTATAAGAAATTGAGGTGAACTCTTATTGCAGGGCTAAGTTTTCACTAAGTTTCATGGGGAACTATAAGAAACCCTAGGTGTATTAAGCTCTAGGCTGTTCCAATGGACAGAGCTGTTGTAATACGTATGTTAACAACGTTTTAGAGCAAAAGGAATCGTTTTATTCCATACGAAAGGCGTACTTTATAGAAATTTAAGGTTAACTGTTATTGCAGGGCTAAGTTTTCACTAAAATTCATGGGGAATGTTGCTGCGCAGGAGACTGAACTATCGGTGAACTGCCTCATTGTTCAGTTGTTTTGTCTTTATTAAAGAACGCCTTTGAATTTTAATCAAAAGACATTATTTGTTGAGTTAGGGAAACAAAGGACGTATTAGCGCGTTAAACTGGGACGTTTTCACACGTTAGGTTTGTTCGTTGCATGTTTTAGTTAGTTGTTTCACGAAATTACGAAAGGGCGCTTGTAGTAAAGGTTTCACGAATATTGTAAGTAGGTTTTATTTGAGTTTATCGTTAATTTTTCGCTTTATTCATAGGTAGTCAATATCTATATTTTTCGTTTATTTGTTTGTTGTATTGTAGCGAAAACCACAACACAGATTCATTATCCATACGTAGCTGAATTTAGCGGATGAAAATTGTGCGTATTCGAAGCAGTTCCTTTTTGTTTACTGACACTTTACTGAGGCTTTGCAACACCTCACCCATATTGCTCTTCGCTGATATCCACCACCTTCCTTATCCTTGCCTCCAGCACTCTCTCCACCAGCTTCATTGCATGCTCCATCAACTTGATTGTCCGGTAATTTCCACACTCAGTTGCGTCCTCCT
>JAAEPP010000686.1 GCA_024232495.1 Flavobacteriaceae bacterium | reverse complement strand
TTTTGAGAATTCTGCTTCTAGTGATTTCCCTAGAAATGTTAGTTCGCTCAAATAAGAAGATAACAATATATTTTCAGAGGATTTTAGAAATATAGCCCCATCATTTAAGTTGAATTTTAACTCGATGTCCTCTTTTCCATTATAAATAAGATCAAAATTATATTCATTTTGAGGTACCGCGTAAACCAATTTATAGATTCCTTTCGTTGCTTTTTCATTGAGTTTGAAAACTAAATGACCTTCAACAAATTTACTCTGTGCAACATATTTTGTTCCAGTAGGAGAATTTTTATAAAGTATACCCCAAGTAAAATCCTCCTCGGGTGTAAAAGTAGCTTTTATAGTGTTTTGAGATATTAATAATGAAGGAATCATTACCAACAAATAAAAAATACATTTAAATTTCATAGTATTTTATTTTTTTAATAACCTAATTACTGCTTTTTTATCTTCAGATTCTAAATTAATAATATAAATACCAGTAACAACATTTAAATTTAAATTAATCAATTCGCTATTAGAGTAGTTGGAAGTTTTAATAGTTTTACCATTTAAATCGACGATAGTTAATTTCATCGTTGGATAACTAGCTCCCAAATCAATTGAAAAGTTACCCTGAGTAGGGTTTGGATAAATAATAGGATTGGTTTCTAGAGTATTTGAAATGACACCTAATATGTTAATTACAACAATCTCATAGTCTTCAACTTCACCATCAAAATTTGTTTCACAAGGAGTAGGTGACCCATTGTATTTTGCAGAAACTCTCATAGTGGTACTACCATTTAATGCATTTTGAGGAATGGTAATTGTTAATGGTGATAAATCTGTTGGTCCGTCAGCAGTATTTGTGGCAAAACCTAAATCGTATTCTTCATTTAAATCATCAAAATCTAAATCTTGATTCCAATCAACCCATGCTTTTGCGTAAACTGTATAATTACCATCAGTATTTACATTAACTGTTAAATTATGTGAGTCTCCTGCTTCTACAGTAGTAGAAATATCGTTAGAGTAATCAGTGTAGGGAGCTTCTTTTCCAGTTGCATTATTTATTTCATTAAAATTTACTAATGTTACTGCTGTTGCATAATCCATATTACCATAGGAGATGCAATTAGGACAATCATCTACAACTGTTACCATATCCTCTATAGTTTTTGTGTTAGAATTTCCTTGAGCATCTGTAACTTTTAAACTAACAGTGTAAGAGCCTTCATTGCCAAAAATAACTACAGGATTTCTTTCCGAATTTGAAGAAATAGAAATTGGTTCTGGAGTTATTGTCCATTCCCATGAAGCACCATCGTGTTTTAACATAGAATAACAATCAAATTGAATTTCATCAGTAGGACATCTTACAATATCGTCATAAGTAATGGGTTGTGCAATAGGTACAATCATGTTATCTGCCATTTCTCTACCCCAAACTCCTCTTCCATTTGACCCTAATCTAAGTTCACCATCTCTGTAAAATGGATTAATTTGAAATGATTTTGCAATTAATGGTAAACCTGAAGAATAATCAGTCCAATTATTAGTGTTATTATCCCAATAAAGAACACCATATTGAGAAGTAACATATACTAAATCATTGCTTCCTCCTTGATATAAGATATCTGTTAAATTCTCTCCATCAAGATTTGTAGTAGTTTTATTAACCCAAGTTTCTCCTCCATCCACTGAGTTGTGTACTTTATCTCCATCAATACCTCTTGCTGTACAAACCCAAATATGATTAGCATCTTCTGGGTGAATCGAAATTCTAAATCTTCTATTGTTTCCCGAAGGGTTACTTATAGTTTTGTTCCAAGAATTACCGCCATCTATAGATTTCCAAATTTCACAAGGATCCCAATATCCTCCAAGTTTATTATAAACGGCATACATCACATCTGGATTATTTCTAGAAATTTCAATTTCATAAACGACTCCTGTTTCGTCCGGAAAAGTATAGATAATTTGAAAATTTGATCCTCCATTAGTAGATTTATATATTTTATTTTCTAGTCCCACATAACTGTGATTGGCATATCTTGGATCAAAATAAATACCACTTCGCTCAGCTGTACTGTATGATTCATTTGGTCTAATAGGATAACTAGAATGATTAATTACTTCATCTCCAAAAACTTCAGGAATGGTTTTTACGGAAGTATTATTACTCGCATAATGGGTTCTATATAGTAATTTTCTGTTTTCAATGGGATGGACATATCCAGAAGCTTCTTCAACCCCTCCTATATTATAGGTTTTACCTTCTTCATAGTTTTCAGACCAGCCACTAGTTCCATCATGATATTTACCCCCAGTAAAAGTATCTTCATTCCAACCAGTATTAAAACCCCAAAAATGAGCAGCTTGAATACCTCTATTAAGAGCTACATGAGTTGTTAACTCATCATCCGAGTAATCAATCCCACCGTCTGTGGCGACCCAAATATCATTTTCTCTGACTTCTATATCTTGAACATCAGCGTGTACATAATCTAATCGAGTAGAATTAGCAGCTCCTATAGATTGATAGGTAAGTCCTCCATCGCTAGATTCAGTTAATCTAATACTAGCAATCCAAAACTTATTAGGATTTGTTGGACTCACTTCCATATCAAAATTATAATACCCTTGATGGTAGCCACCACTATATGCAGCGACATTCCAATCATCTTCACCATTTATGGGGCCATACGGGGCTCCATCTTGTCCAGTTGGATTAGTCCACAAATCTCCTTTATTCAAACTTTTATAAACACCAATCCATCCTTGATCACCCTCTTTAGATTGACCTATTAAACAAACATAAACTAGATCTTCTGAGGCTGGAGTAACTCCAATTTTTCCTCCATTTTCAATTGCATTTTCAAATTCGGAAGGCACATACCAATTATTATCTTTAAGATTCCAGGTAGTACCATTGTTATCACTTCTGAAAAGTTCACTTTTTTTGGCTCCAGGGTTTGATTTTAATAAGTATACAATTTGATCATTAGTAGGATGAAAATCAATATCGAAACAATATGTTGTAAATTCTTGAGTCCAAGTTATTCCACCATCGATAGATTTAAACAAACCAGCTGAAGAGGTATGAAATATGATATTATGATTAGATGGTGCATACTCAAATTCATTCCCAGTACCATCCGTAAAATGTCTTTCCAACCACGTAACTCCGCCATCTAAGGATTGATAAATTCTATTATTAGAGGAAATCAAAAAATTATCTGAATCTGTAGGGTGAATTTTTACTGAAGAATTACCACCAGAAAAAACTTCTCCCAATGAAATTAATGACCAGTTTGCTGCCTTATCTATTGATTTATAAATGCCTCCAGCTTCTGTGCCGCAAATTAAAATATCTGGATTTGATAAAGATTGATCAATAGCATAGATGTTTTTGTGCCAAGAAATTGGTTGCACATTGTTAGTTGAAAAGGTCTCTAAAGGTCCAATTGCCTCCCAGTTATCAGATACTTTATTGCCTCTATTTTTTTGCTGGTATTTTTCCTTTTGCAGCTGAAATAATGCATTTTCTTCTTGTTTGGTTAAGGGTTGTATATAGCCATTTTGATTTAATAATTCTTCAATTTGAAGCATCCAATATTTATGGTTCTGAGTATGTATGTTTTTAACAAAACTATTTTCCTTGTAATATTGTTTAAATAATTTCTCTACTTCTCCAACATTAGGATTTTCAGAATACATTAATAGAGCCCATTCGGGAGTTTCATTATTTAATAATGGGATAGTTTTAAAATATTTAGTATTATTTTGACTTTGCGAATTAGTGATAAATAATAAAACAAATAGAATTGTAATTATGTGTTTCATAAGAGTTGGGTTGAGGTAATTTTATTAATCATAAAAATACATTTAAAATTCATAGGATATAATTTTACCAAAAACACGTACTAATTAATCCAAAACAGGTGATAAAGATCGTAATGCTTTATTTATGGTGGTTATATTTTCAAAGGTAATAATTAATCGCAATCCGTTTCTCGTTTGTTTTTCTTTCATTTTAACTAAACTAGGATTGTTTTGTGCGTATTGAATAACTTTAGAAAAAGCAGTACTTTGGTAAAATGAACTTTCTTGATTTGTAATAAAATATCCAACTAGTTTACCCCGTTTCATTAGTACACGCTCTAATCCAATAGTTGCAGCAATCCATTTGATTCGAACGCTATTGAGTAAATCTCTTGCTTGAAGCGGGAGTTCACCAAAACGATCTATTAAATCTGCTTCGTATTTTTGAAGTTCATCTTCCGTTTTCAACTCACTTAATTTATTGTATAAGTTCAGCCTTTCGGTAATATTATTGATATAATCGTCTGGAAATAGTAATTCGAAATCGGTATCAATAACTGTTTCTTTTACAAAATCTTTAAGCTCGTGTTCTGTACCAAGATAAAGCTCTTTAAATTCTTTTTCTTTTAATTCATCGATTGCTTCGGCAAGTATTTTTTGATAGGTTTCAAAACCAATTTCATTAATAAACCCGCTTTGTTCCCCACCTAATAGATCACCAGCTCCTCGAATTTCCAAATCTTTCATAGCGATATTTAAACCACTTCCTAATTCGCTAAACTGTTCCAGGGCCTGGATACGTTTGCGTGCATCATCGGTCATTGCAGAATATGGAGGGGTGATAAAATAACAAAATGCTTTTTTATTACTTCTACCTACACGACCTCGCATTTGATGTAAATCGGAGAGTCCAAAATTATTGGCATTATTAATAAACATTGTATTAGCATTTGGCACATCCAAACCACTTTCGATAATCGTGGTAGAAACCAGTATATCAAACTCGTTATTCATAAAAGCTAACATGAGTTGTTCTAGCTTTTTCCCTTCCATTTGACCATGCCCAATTCCAATTTTTGCATCTGGAACTAGTCGTTGTATCATACCTGCAACTTCTTTTATATTTTCAATTCGATTATGAACAAAAAATACTTGACCATTTCTTGAAATTTCGTAACGAATGGCATCTCTTATGTTGTCCTCAGAAAAACGAACCACTTGAGTTTCTACAGGATATCGGTTAGGTGGTGGCGTACTAATAATAGATAAATCTCTTGCTGCCATCAAACTAAATTGTAGTGTTCTCGGAATGGGAGTTGCAGTTAACGTTAAGGTATCCACATTTTGTTTGATTGTTTTTAATTTATCTTTTACAGCCACACCAAACTTTTGTTCTTCATCGATAATTAATAATCCTAAGTCTTTAAATTGTACGACCTTATTCACTAATTGATGTGTTCCAATTACAATGTCTAAAGTTCCGTTTTTTAATCGGTCTAACACTGAAGTTCGTTGTTTAGCAGTTCTAAATCGGTTGAGGTAATCAACGTTTACAGGCATTTCGGATAATCTTTCTGAAAAAGTTTTAAAATGTTGAAACGCTAAAATGGTAGTAGGTACTAAAATAGCAACTTGTTTTCCATTATCTACCGCTTTAAAAGCCGCTCTAACAGCTACTTCTGTTTTTCCAAAACCTACATCACCACAAACCAAACGATCCATCGGGCGTTCGTTTTCCATATCGCGTTTTATATCTGCTGTAGCTGTGACTTGATCTGGAGTATCTTCATAAATAAAAGAAGATTCTAATTCAAGTTGTAAATAAGAGTCTAGATCGTATGCAAAACCCTTTAGCGTTCTTCTTTTAGCATATAATTCAATTAAGTTAAAAGCAATTTCTTTGACCCTTTTTTTCGTTTTTTGTTTTAATTTTTTCCAAACACCACTTCCTAATTTGTATATTTTAGGAGTGGTCCCATCCTTTCCGCTATACTTAGATATTTTATGTAACGAGTGGATGCTGAGATATAAAATATCACGTTCTCCATAGATTAATTTTATTGCCTCCTGTTGTTTCCCCTCTACATCAATTTTTTGAAGCCCTCCAAATTTCCCAATTCCATGATCAATATGAGTCACATAATCACCCACCTCTAAATTGGTTAATTCCTTTATAGTAATGGCTTGCTTTTTAGCATATCCATTTTTTAGCTGAAATTTATGATACCGTTCAAAAATTTGATGATCGGTGTAACAAATATTTTTCTGATCTGAATCTACAAACCCTTCATATAAGGGAAAAACAACAGTCTCAAATTGATTTACATGTTGTTCGATATCATCAAAAATATCGTGAAAGCGCTGTTCTTGTTGCTGGCTGCTGCAAAAAATATAGTTCTTAAATCCTTTTTCTGTATTGGTGTTTAGATTATCAATTAATAAATTAAACTGTTTGTTAAATGACGGTTGAGGTTGGGTGTTAAAGTTAATGTCACTGTCCACTGAAGTGTTGATTAATTGAACTTTGGTATAATCTTTCAGTTCTTTTTTAATTAGTTGAGAGGAACAAAATAGCTCATTAGGATTGTTTTGTTTAATCTCGCCGTCTAACTTATTAAATGTATCTTCTGCTTGGTTAAATAATTTATCAATTCCTTGATACAACAGATCTTCATTTTTATGAAAAATGATTGTTTTTGAAGCTATATATTTTAAAAAACTGATACGTTTTTCTTCCATCATTTTATTTTCCATATTTGGAATGATGGTTATCTTTTTTATGGTTTCTGTTGATAACTGTGTATCAACATCAAAACTACGAATACTCTCCACTTCATCACCAAAAAATTCAATTCTATAGGGGTTATCGTTGCTAAAAGAGAAAACATCTAAGATTCCTCCGCGGACCGAAAATTCTCCGGGCTCGGTTACAAAATCAGTTCGTTTAAAATTATATTCGAACAACACTTCATTCACAAAATCGATGGATAAGTCGTCACCTGTACCAATTTTGAGGGTATGTCGTTCTAATTCTTTTTTAGTAATAACTTTTTCAAAAAGAGCTTCAGGATATGAAACAATAATTGCTGGTTTTTTTCGTGAATTAATTCGATTTAAAACCTCAGACCTTAATAGAATGTTAGCGTTATCAGTTTCTTCAATTTGATAAGGGCGACGATAACTTCCTGGATAAAAAAACACATTTTTTTCACCTAATAAATTTTCTAAATCATTTAAGTGATATGCTGCCTCTTCTTTATCATTTAAAATAATTAAAAAAGGGCGATCTACTTCTTTAAAAACTTCGGAGATAACGATAGAAAAAGAGGAACCAACTAGACCAGAAATTACTGTTTTATTTTCGCTATTGGCAATAGCTCTCCCGAGTTCTCTTGAGTAAGAAGACTTGCTAAAAAGTGAAGAAACCAATACTTTACTCATTCATGCAAAGGTAAGATTTCAATTAAATATTTAAAATAAGTTTAAAATTATTTTAACAGACCTATTTGTCTATTTTACTTTAAAATTATTTTAATAAACCCCTTGATTAGTTTTATCTTTGCAAAATAAATTTAAGATTATGTCATTTTACGAATTATTTAAAAAAGGTCATCAAACAAGAAATAAAGCTCACTTTGCGGCGATCGCTTCCATAGCAATGACTGACGGAAAAATTTCTGAAGACGAACAAGCTTTATTACAATCTTTAGCAACTAAATTGAGTGTTAATAAGTCTGATGTGACAAAAATTATTGATAATCCATCTAAGTATCCAATTATCCCATCAAATTCTGTTGAAGAACGATTAGAAAGAATGCATGATTTATTTGATATGATATTTTCTGATCAAAAAATGGATGCTAAAGAATTAGTATTAATTAAAAAGTATGCAATCGGACTTGGATACAATTCTACAAGCGCCAACGAATTAATACAAAATTCCATTGAAATTTATACAGGTAAAATAAGTTATAACGAGTATAAATATCTAATAAATAACAGATTAAAAGGCTAAATTATTCTTTGTGTTTTTGCATGAAATCCTCTAGCTTATCTACCATGTCTTTATTACCACAGAAAAAGGGAACTCTTTGGTGCAGTTCACTTGGTTTGATATCTAAAATTCTATTAAATCCGTTGCTAGCTTTGCCTCCGGCTCTTTCCGCTAAAAAAGCCATAGGGTTACATTCGTAGAGTAAACGCAGTTTACCATCTGGATTTTTTGATGTTGAAGGATAAAAATAAATGCCACCTTTAATCATGTTTCGGTGAAAATCCGAAACTAAAGAACCAATATAACGTGAGGTATAGGGTCGTTCTCCTTCTTCTTCTTGACAATATTTAATATACCTCTTTACACCCTCTGGGAAGTGAACATAATTTCCTTCGTTCACAGAGTATATATTTCCTTTTTCAGGAAACTTCATATTTGGATGAGATAGATAGTAGGTGCCTATCGCTGGATTTAATGTAAATCCATTTACACCGTGACCTGTTGAATAAACTATCATTGTGGAAGTTCCGTAAACGATATATCCTGCTGCCACTTGTTGTTTGCCGGGCTGTAAAAAATCGTCAATGGTTACTGGAGTCCCATCTGGAGTAATTCTACGATAAATCGAAAAAATAGTTCCTACCGATACGTTAACATCAATATTAGACGAACCATCTAATGGATCCATCAATACTATATATTTATTATCGTGTTTTTTATTGCCTCCTTTTATCGTTATAAAATCGTCTTCTTCTTCACTAGCAATACCACAAACAATTTCGCGATTAACTAGAGTATTAATAAAAACTTCATTCGCATATACATCTAACTTTTGTTGATCTTCCCCTTGAATATTTTCTTCTCCAGCGGCTCCTAATATATCGACAAGTCCGGCTTTGTTCACCTCGTGGTTTACAATTTTACCAGCTAGTCGTATCGAGTTTATTAATCTTGAAAGTTCACCTGATGAATATTTAAACTCACTCTGTTTATTAATAATAAATTCTCCAAGTGTTTTGTTATGTTTTGTCATGTAGCGGGTTGTCGTTTATTTATGCAAATATCGTTAAATTTTAAAGAAATAGAACCGATATTTGTCTTTTCAAATCAAAATTATGAAAATTGTAGTCAGATTAAGTACACCTCAAGATATGCCTCAAGTATTGAGACTTATTAAGGATTTAGCTGCTTTTGAAAAAGAGATAAATGCTGTTGAAATATCTGAGGCTACCCTTATAAAAGAGGGTTTTGGTAAAAATGCTATATTTACTTGTTTTGTTGCTGAACTTGACAAGAAAATAGTGGGAATGGCACTGGTATATGATCGTTTTTCAACTTGGAAAGGAAGAAGTATTCACTTAGAGGATTTAGTAGTGAATTCTGACTTAAGGGGTAGAGGGATTGGAAAAGCATTATATTCTGAAGTAATTAAATATGCAGTGAAAAGAAACGTTAAACGCTTAGAATGGGTTGTTTTAGATTGGAATAAAAATGCGATAGATTTTTATGAAAGTAGTGGCGCAAAACTTTTAAAAGATTGGTATCTTGTCCAAATGGACCAGAGCAGAATGGAAAAATATTTAAAAAAGAATAACAATTTTAATTAATAAATGAAGGTTTTTAAATTTGGCGGGGCTTCTGTTAAGAATGCTGAGGGAGTAAAAAATGTACTTTCTGTACTTAAAACGACGGAAGAGAAAAATTTGATTGTTATTGTTTCTGCAATGGGAAAGATGACTAATTTACTTGAAGACCTTGTTCTTAACTATTTTTCAAATCCTTCTGAAATTAAAATAACTCTAAGTAAATTTTATGAATTCCATCTAAAAATAATAACGGATCTATTCAATAATAATTCACATCCAATTTTTAATGAATTATTAAAGTTAAAAAATGAGCTACAATTATTTGTAGATCACAATAAATCCAATGATTATTCATTTGTTTATGATCAAATTGTAAGCTTCGGAGAACTAATTTCCACAAAAATTATTTCAGTGTATCTCTTAGAAAATGAGTTTGAAAATAAATTTTTAGATGTTCGATCGGTAATTAAAACTAATACTAATTACAGAGAAGCCAAGGTTAATTGGGACGAAACTCAAAAAAATATTATTAATACCGTCTCAAAAACCGGAATATGTATTACTCAGGGGTTTATTGCATCAGAGAGTTCGCATAATTTTACGACCACTTTAGGAAGAGAAGGAAGTGATTATACGGCCGCTATTTTTGCATATTGTTTAAATGCAGAAAGTGTTACTATTTGGAAGGACGTTCCAGGAATCTTAAATGCTGATCCAAGACATTTTAAAAAAACTCAATTATTAAATCACATTTCTTATCGTGAAGCTATTGAGCTTGCTTTTTATGGTGCCACAGTAATACATCCAAAAACATTGCAGCCTTTGCAGCGAAAAGAGATTCCATTGTATGTAAAATCTTTTTATCATCCACAGGATAACGGCACTTGTGTTGGGAAAAGTGTTTTTTTAGATCCTAAAACAGCTTGTTTTATATTAAAAAAAGATCAAGTATTAATATCATTATCTTCTTTAGATTTTTCATTTATGATGGAAGATAATATAGGTGATGTTTTTAAGTTACTTCATCAATACAAAATGAAAGTCAATCTAATTCAAAACTCAGCAATTAGCTTCTCTGTATGTATAGATAACAAGTTTAACAAGTTAGATATGTTATTAAAAAAGTTAAGAGAAACTTTTAGGGTATCTTGGAATGAGGGAGTAATACTTTACACCATCCGTCATTCAACTAATCTTGAAATTAAAGAATTATTGAAGGGTAAAGAAATACTTTTAAGACAAGAAAGTAGAGAAACGATTCAGTTCGTAGTGAAAGCCTAATCAAACATCATTTTTAACTAACTTTGTCTGATTTTAAATAGTTTACAAATTTTTTTATTACAATGGGATTAGTCAATGCAAAAGAAGTAGCTCAAGCAATTAATATTGATAAACTTGGACTTTTAGGAACTGCTTTTGGTTGGGCGTTGATGAAAGTTCTAAATCTGGATACTCTTAATAAAATCTACAATGAAAATAAACACCTCAGCGATATTGAATTTATTAATTCTCTTTTAGATAATTTTGAAATTAAATTTGAAATACCTGAAGAGGATTTAAAGAGAATCCCAAAAACAGGACCTTTTATCACCATATCGAACCACCCGTTAGGAGGCATCGATGGAATATTATTACTAAAGTTATTATTAGAGTATCGACCTGATTTTAAAATACTAGCTAATTTTTTGTTGCACCGAATTGAGCCCATGAAACCTTATGTCATGCCAGTCAATCCCTTTGAGGGGAGAAAAGAGGTTAAGTCAAGTATTGGTGGCTTTAAGGCATCTTTACAACATTTAAAAGATGGATTTCCTTTAGGAATTTTTCCTGCTGGAGAGGTCTCAACTTATAAAGATGGTAGATTAATAGTTGACAGACCCTGGGAAGAAACTGCGATGAAACTTATACAAAGGGCTAAGGTGCCTGTTGTTCCTATTTATTTTCATGCTAAAAACAGTAAGTTATTTTATGGAATGGCAAGAATCAGTGATACGCTTCGCACTGCAAAATTACCCTCCGAATTACTCACTCAAAAAGAACGGTTAATTAAAGTTAGAATAGGGAATGCTATACCGGTAAAAGATCAAAGTGAATATCATTCACTCGAAGATTTTACTAATTTTTTGCGAACAAAAACGTATCTACTCGCTAATCCGTTTCAAAAGAAAAAATTAATAGATAGCCTGCCCAAAAATCTAAAGTTTCCTAAACCTCCCAAAAAAATTGTCAAACCTGTTAAGGGTGCTATTCTTCAAAGCGAAATCGATATTCTTAACAAAAATGATAAAAGGTTACTTCAGAGTAAAAATTACGAGGTTTATCTAGCAGCAGCTCCAAGTATACCCAATATACTTCAAGAAATTGGTAGGCTAAGGGAAATTACCTTTAGAGAAATTGGAGAAGGAACCAATAAGGCAATTGACCTGGATCGATTTGATACCTATTACCATCATATGTTCTTGTGGGATACGGACAAGAAAAAAATAGCTGGAGCTTACAGAATGGGATTGGGTTCTCAGATTTATTTAAAATACGGTATTGATGGATTTTATTTACAGGAATTATTTCGATTCGAACAGGAGTTATTTCCGATGATGAGCAAATCGATTGAAATGGGAAGAGCATTTATCATAAAAGAATATCAAATGCGCCCCATGCCTCTATTTTTGCTTTGGAAAGGAATTGTCCATACTACATTACGATATCCAGAGCATAAATACCTTATAGGAGGAGTAAGTATCAGCAATAAATTTTCTGAATTTTCAAAATCGCTGATGATTGAGTTTATGAAATCAAATTATTACGATCCATATGTAGCTCAATACATCAATCCAAAAAAAGAATATAAGGTTAAATTAAAAGACGCTGACAAAGATTTTGTTTTTGATGCTAGCAAAGCTGATCTAAATAAATTTGATAAAATTATTGATGAGGTTGAACCGGGAAGTTTACGTTTACCAGTTTTAATTAAAAAATATATCAAACAAAATGCAAAAGTAATTGCTTTCAATGTGGATCCACTATTCAATAATGCCGTAGATGGCTTGATGTATATACGGATTTCTGACCTCCCTGAGAGTACTGTAAAACCGGTCATGGAAGAGTTCCAATCCGAGTGGGAAAAAAAGATTAATTTCCCTAAAGATCAAAAATAAAAAGCTCTTGAGTTTATCAAAAGCTTTTTACCTTTTTTACTTTACTGTTTATTTATAATAAATTCAGATCGCCTATTTTTTGAATTTTCTTCTTCACTACAATTTATCCCACAATCTACAAGAGGTTTAGTTTTTCCATATCCCTCACTTGTTAATCTTACGCTTTCAATTCCTTGAGATATAACATACTCTTTCGTGGAAGCGGCTCTTCTATTTGAGAGTTCCAAATTATAGGTTGCGGTTCCTCTATGGTCGGTATGGCTTTCAATTTTTATTTCCATAGTAGGATATTTTTTCATGATCGCAACCAATTTATCCAATTCGAAAGCAGCTTGAGGCTTTATGTTGTGTTGGTCATAATCAAACATTATAGGGTTGAGCACTATTTTATCATTAACAATAATTTTTTCGATAGGACGAAGCATTAATACTTTATTTATTGGCCCAAAATTAGCAGGATCAATGGTTATACTATTGCCTTCGTACCCGTTTTTATATCCGAGTACTTGGTTAGTTTTATCACATTCAATTATTAAAGTAACAAATCCTTTATTGTCAGTTGTTTCTGTAGCTAACTTATTTTCAAAATTATCAAACAAATCTACACGAGCGTCTGTAAGTGGGAGTTTCGTAATTTCATCAACTACTTGGACAATCAATTCAAAATCACATAAAGGTGCAATTAATTTTGTAGCATAAATATCGTCACTTCCTACCCCTCCTTTTCTATTGGAAGAAACATAACCTTCTTTACTATTAGGGTTGTATTTAAAAGCAAAGTCATCACTTGGGCTATTAATATCAGTACCAATATTTCTTACCCCTACAAAAACATCACCATTAGCCTCGGCATAAAAAACATCTAATTCTCCTAGCCCCATATGACCGTCGCTAGAAAAATAAAATGTTCCATTCGCGTCAACAAATGGGAACACTTCTTTACCTTCAGTATTAATGTCACCCCCTAAGTTTTCTGGTTTTCCGAGTGTTCCATCTTTATTAATAGTCACTTTGTAGATGTCAGACATTCCCTTGCCACCAGGCATATCACTTACAAAGTAAAGGGTACTACCATCCGGGCTTAAAGCAGGTTGCCCAAAAGAATATTCACTATTATTAAAGTTTACAGGTTGGATGTCTTTCCAAACTCCATTTTCTTTGACAGCTGAAAAAAGATGAATCTGACTTATACCTTCTTCACTTTTTTTATACTTTCCTTGGTAATAATCATTTCTATCAAAGTACATTTTTTTACCGTCCGCTGTAATTGCTACATTCCCCTCATGATATTTTGTATTAATGTCACCAATAATAAGGTTTGCGTTTTTAACAGTACCTCCAATTATTTCAGCTGTATAAACATCTAAAAACGGCTCTTCATTCCAGCTATATTTTTTTCTTATTGTATTTCTTGCAGATGAAAAGTAAAAAGATTGGTCGATTTCTGTTCCTCCAAACTCAGAGTACTCTGTGTTTATATCTTTTAGGTTTGTTAATGAGAATTTTTTAGTACTTCCTAAATATTTTGGTAAATAATCCGGATCTTTCATAAAAGCGATAGCTCTTGAGTCTTCTGGACTCATCTGTGCAAATTTCTTCATCCAAACATTGTAGTCTCCAGATTTTCCATTTGTTTTTAGAACTTGAGCGTAGTTATAAACGGTTTCTGGCTTTACTTTTCTGCTTTTTACAACACGTTTATAGTAGGTTTCCGCTTTTTTAGAGTTATTAATAAAGTAATAGCTATTGGCTAATTGTTCATAAACATATCTACCCCCTTTTCCTTTTTTCAAGAGGCTTTGATAAGTTTCAGCGGCTTCTGTATAAGCTAATCTTTTATATAAATCGTCAGCCTTTTTGGTATCTTTATTTTGTGCGAATGCATTGCTGCTAATCGTTATAAGTAGAATGAGTATATATATTTTTTTCATTTTAAGTGTGCTTTATTAAAAGATTAGAAATATCTAGGTGAACGCAGGGCACGTTTATTGAAATAAACGTCCCATGTTAAAATTAGTTCGTGTGAAGATCCAGCAATAGCTTTTATATCTGAAATGACATGATCGTATGCATATCCTACCCGAACATTAGGATTGATTTGAAACCCAACCAATGCGCTATAAGAGTCATCTAAACGATAAGAAGCTCCTAGTTCAAATTTTTCATAAAATAAAGCGTTTAAGTTTGCATCCCACGACATTGGAGAATCAAAAGCCGCTTTAATCATTGCAGAGGGTTTTAGTTTTACATTCTCACCTAGCTGAAACACATATCCTGCTGTTGCAAAGAAGTGTGAACTTTCATTGCCAAATTTTACCGCTTCACCGTCAATAGTTTCATCTAAGTGAACCGACTGTAAAAAATTGGGAACTGATACACTTACATAAAAGTTGTCGCTGTATAAAAATACACCAGCTCCAATATTTGGATAGGTTCTTTGAATGTCTTCAGAAAAGAAAGGGTCATTTGGATCTTGTAATTCTAGATCTGACAGACCAACTTCATGTAAAGTAACTCCACCCTTTAAACCAAAAGCTAATTGAAGTTTTTTGCCTAAATCAACTGTGTATGAGAAATCAGCATAGATATTGGATTCGCTAACAGGGCCCAATTGATCTTTAATAGCAGAAATTCCCAGTCCAACTTTATCTCCGAAAGGAGAGTGTGCAGCGAAAGAGAATGTTTCAGGATTATCAGCGATACCGACCCATTGACTTCTATAGAGCGCCGTAATAGAGAGACTTTCTTTAGAACCAGCATAGGCGGGGTTAATTACGTTTAAGTTGTACATATATTGCGTGTACTGAGGGTCTTGTTGTGCTTTTACTTCTTGGAAGACGATTAGTAGACCGAGAAAAATTGTTATAATATATATTTTTTTCATGTGTAACTATTTGGTAGTTAGAAAAGAGTTTTTAAGTTAGTTTGAACTTCTATTTAAATAAATCCACCCACTTGTTTGAGATCCGTAAACATCATCAATACTTGCAAGATCAATCACATAATAATAGGTGCCAGTTGGCAATTCATTGCCGCTATTATCTTGCCCGTTCCATTGGTTAATATAGTTAGCTTGGCTATAAACGATGGTTCCAAATCGATTAAATATTTGTAAATTAGTAACACCTCCAACGCGATCACTTAAAAATTCCAAATCTAAAGAATCATTAAATCCTGGAGTTGCATCTGGAGAGATTCCTTCAGAAATAATGCAATTAGCAACATCGTACAATTCTATTACTAGCTCATCGCTCGCAGTACAACTTCCTTTTGAAATGACAACTGAATAAGTTTGAGCTACAGATATTTCATCTGTGATGGTAAGGTCTAACGTATTATTTGTTTCTCCCAAAAGGAGTCCTCCGTTTAAATACCATTGGTAAGAAATTCCATCTTCTAACGTTGTTGAGGTTAAAGTCCATGACTCTCCTATGCATGATTTAAAATCATTGCCCAGATTAATCTCTAAATCTGTTCTATCTGATATGGTAATACTATCTTCAATGTCACAATTTCCAAAAGAAGCAGTAACGGTATAAGTTCCTATTTCGTCAACAGTAATAATTGGAGTCGTTTCGCCAGAACTCCAAGAATAGGTAACGTCACTAACATCCATATTTGAAGGGGTTGCATCTAATTGTATTATATTCTCAAAACAAGTTTCAAAATCCTCTCCTAAATCAAATAAAGGGGTGTTTTCAAAAAGTAAATTTACCACATCAGTTACTTCACATGTTTCAGCGGTAATAACTACACTGTAGCTACCGGAAACACTGACTGTTATCGTTGGTGTTGTTTCACCGGTACTCCACAGATAAGTAGCATTAGACGTGTCCCCATCGACATTAGGTGTAATTTCAAAGGAAGTTACATCACAAAATTCTTGGTCATCACCTAAATCAACAGCGAAGAGTCCCGGAATAGATATGGTTACTTCATCTTCTGCAGGCTGGTCACAATCAACACCGTTTATTACTACTTTATAAGCTCCAGATTCTGAAACTGTTAAATTATCGGTTGTTGCATCAACAATTTCAGTGTTATTTAAGTACCACTGATACGATTCTACAGGGCCACTTGTAGTTGTTGTAAGGGTAGTTTCGCTATCATCACAAAGAACTTGATCTCCGCCGTCGATGTCAACGCTACATGTAAATATGATATCACAATTTGTTGTGCCTATTCCTCCAGTTTGCACTAACTTTATAAATCCAGCAGATTGATTATAGTTGGTAATTAACAATACATAAATCTCTCCTGTTTGGGCATTTGTAATTGAAAAGTTCTCAATCGGTGCTGCAGAGTAACTACAACCAATTTGATTAGATTGTTGTAGTTGATTATAATCACACAAATCATCACCTTGAGTAAAAGGTCCCCATGCTATATAATCAACATCAAGCCCTGTACCTATTGGATTTCCGTTGGTGTCAAATTCTGTATTTTGTACTATTTCAAAATCCAAGTCTCCAGGAGTATCAATTTGAAGATAAAACCAGGCCGGATAGGGTTGTGAAAATAAACAGTCGTAGTCTGGTCCTGATTCAGCAGTTGGAGCACAATTAGAGTCTGTATCATTACAATTAGGGAAAATATATGCTTCTACACCTGCACAAAATGGTTCTATTTCAGCACATGTAGAACCTTGAGAGAATGAAATAAATGGTGATAAAAAGAAAAGCAAAATAACAATTTGAAAATAGTTATTTTGCTTTAAAACCCTAGAAAATAGAAAGAGGGTAGTTATTTTTTTCATATCGTTAAAGTTGTTGGTTATTTTTGTTAAATATAGTTATTTTTTTAAATGTTTATCAATTTGGCTTTTTAACTTTAAAATCGATCTATTAAATAGTAATTATTTATTTCTTTTGAAAATATAACGAGTTATAAATATTCCTTGTCCATCTCCTTTACCACATTCACTTTCTACAGCGCTATTTACAAAAGCAAGTTCCCATCCCTCTTCTATCATTGTATTTATTTTTGAGGTTATAACAGCATCATTTGCAGCAATGTTTTGAAATCTTATACCGCCAATATTATAAAAGTTTAATAATTTTGTTTCATCAAAATTTTTCACTCTTATTTCCCCTCTATCAGATTTATTTCTTGTATTGTCATTTTCTGTCTGGGTAGAAGTATAATCTTTATAATCTTTATCTTCGTTAGCACTAATTATCCTAGATCTTCCGATTCCATTTGGAACTATGGATTCAACACTTGTAAAAACTTTATATTCTACTTGAGCACTGATGTCGTTAATATAGATAATAGAAATAAATAATATAATTAATAATTTTCTCATGATGATTTACTTGTTTTAGTTATAAGAGTCTAAGATACAATAATTACAGTATCTAAATTTCAATTATTAAAATTACTCTATCCTAATTTATTATTTATAAGAGAGGGACTTTTGTACCTTTGTAAATATATTTATTATGATTGAAAAAGTAAAAATAGATTACGAAAAAGCAGTTTTAATTGGTGTAATAACTCAAAATCAAGACTTAGATAAATCTAATGAATATTTAGATGAGCTTGAGTTTTTAACTTTTACTGCGGGCGGCAAAGTATTAAAAAGATTTGTTCAAAAATTAGCAACGCCAAATTCACGCACCTTTTTAGGCTCTGGAAAAATGGAAGAGGTTCAAGAATATGTAAAGATTCATGAGGTAGGGTTGGTTGTATTTGACGACGAATTAAGTCCAGCGCAACAGAGAAATATTGAAAAAATTCTTGAATGTAAAATTTTAGATAGAACTAACCTAATTCTCGATATTTTTGCACAACGTGCGCAAACCAGTTATTCGAGAACTCAAGTAGAATTAGCTCAATATCAATATTTACTACCAAGATTAACCGGTATGTGGACTCACTTAGAGCGTCAGCGTGGTGGAATTGGAATGAGGGGTCCAGGAGAAACCGAAATAGAAACTGATAGAAGAATTGTACGAGATAGAATTTCTTTACTAAAGAAAAAACTAGCTAAGGTAGATAAACAAATGTCGGTTCAAAGAGGAAACAGAGGGGCCTTAATTAGAGTTGCATTAGTAGGATATACCAATGTAGGTAAGTCAACATTAATGAATGTGATCAGTAAATCTGATGTTTTTGCTGAAAATAAACTTTTTGCCACTTTGGATACCACTGTAAGAAAGGTAGTTATAAAGAACCTTCCTTTTTTAGTCAGTGATACGGTAGGATTCATACGAAAACTTCCAACTCAATTAGTTGAGTCTTTCAAAAGTACTTTAGACGAAGTTAGAGAGGCTGACTTGTTGTTGCACGTCGTTGATATTTCTCATCCTTCTTTTGAAGACCATGTTGCATCGGTCGAAAAAATATTAGGAGAAATTAATGCCTCAGATAAACCCTGCGTTATGGTATTTAATAAAATCGATAGTTACGATCCAGAAGTAATTGACGACGACGACTTAATCACTGAAAAAACAAAAGCTCATTATACGCTTGAAGATTGGAAACAAACTTGGATGAATAAAGAAAAAGGAGAAGCTATTTTTATATCAGCTTTGAAAAAGAATAATCTTGAAGAATTTAAAAAAATAGTTTACGATAAAGTAAAGGAGCTCCATATTAAAAGATTTCCATACAATCATTTTTTGTATGAAGATTACAAGTAATTGAATTTTAGTAAAAAAAAGTCTATTATAAAATAGACTTTTTTTAGCTGAATATTTCTCTTACAAATTTACATTTACTCCTAAACCAAACACTTCTCTGATTTGAAATCCATTAAAAGCATTGTCATCATAAATTGTTTGAAAAGTTAAATTTGTTGTGAAAACATCATTAATTTTCATTACTAAATTTAGGGTGTAATCGAGATCAATATTTTGTGGTTTATCTATATAATTAGAGAACAGGTTTAATATATTTTCCATACTGATATTATTCATAATGTCAAATTTGTAATAAGCTCTAGCATTAAAACCAAACTCAACTAAAAAAGAATCTCCAGGATCTACTCCAAAAGTCTCTATATCATTACTCGAATCGTATAATTGAGTGTCCTCATTATAGGTGTATATTTCTGAAGTAATGAATGTGAATTTAGCGGTGAGCGGTGAAATATTGAAGTATAAGTTATCATTTTTCTTCCATAGTAGACCAGGACCAAAACTCCAATATGCAGGTTTAAAAAATCCTGAAGTTGGAAAATCTTCGTTACTTAATGTTGGATTTTGATCAATAAAGTCGTCTTCGTAGTCATAACCGTCTGTGAATTGTGTTTTGAAATTCATAAAGAAAGAGGCGCTCCAACTTTCTTTTAATTTTTTTCCTAAAATGGAGTTTAATTCTAAACGATCATCTGTTTTTCTTGTCCCGTCGTCTTTACTATTTGTTAAACCGTAGCTTGCTAATATTTTATTATCCAAGGACCAATCTCCACTTAAATAATTCAGATCATAATTTAGATTTAGGTTGCCAGCAAAATTATTATCTCCTCCAGCTTGCCAGTTTGAAAAAGCAGATTGGTTGATTAATAAAGTGATTTTTCCTGATTTTTTCCATCCATCATTAGATTCCTCAGAAGGTTCATTCTCTTGAGAGAAGCTCATAAATGGTAATAGTAGTAAAAGTAGTAGTAATAAATTTTTCATAAGTTTAATTTTAGTGATTAATTAATGATAAATAAATTCAGGGATAAAGAATTTTAGAAATTAAATATTACTGTCATAAGGGATGTTTTTTTTCTTAAATAAGGGGACTGACGAACATGCTTCCCCATACATAATACTTTTTACAACCGGTTGTATTTTTTGAATTAGTTGAATATATGAATTTTCTGGAATATTTTTTTTGGAACAACCCTTGATAATTACGGATTTATTTTTATAATTTGAAATATCAATTTTACTAATGATTTTAGAAAAAATTAAATTTTCTAATTCATTTTTATTTCCCACAACTATCAATTTTGCAATTGCATTTAATTCAGTTGTTATGAGCATAAAGGCCCATGCAGGAACGAGTGCTTTATTTTTGTTAGTTAAAGCTATATAACAACGCTGATACTGTTTCCAATTATAGGATTTAATTTTTAATCTAAATTCTTTTTCTTTAAGAAGGGCTCCTTGAAATAAAAATTGAGAAATATCAACCTCTAATCTTTTTCCGGTTGGATAAAAATCTTCAAGATCTAAAGTGATTAATTTGCTGTCTGCAACTCTATTTTTTATCTCGCCAGTCACTTATAACATTCCAAGTTCTAATTTAGCTTCTTCACTCATCAAATCTTGACTCCAAGGAGGATCAAAGGTTATTTCAACTTCAGCATCTGATACGTCATCAATTGATTTGATTTTTTCTTCTACTTCCAGAGGCAAAGACTCTGCAACAGGACAGTTTGGAGTAGTAAGTGTCATGAGTACTTTTACAGCGTAATCTTCATTAACAAAAACGTCATAAATGAGTCCTAGTTCATATATATCTACAGGAATTTCTGGATCAAAAATTGTTTTAATCACTTTAACAATTTTCTCTCCCAATTCTTCTGTGTTTATTTTTTCTGCCTGTGTCATAGTGGTTATTGTTTTTGTGCTTTTAATGCAAGCGCATAAATCTTTAATTGTTTGATCATAGAAACTAAACCATTTGCTCTAGTGGGTGAGAGATGCTCTTTTAATCCAATTTCATCTATAAAATCGGTGTTTGCACCTAAAATTGCATCAGGCGTCTGATTCGAAAACACTCGTAAAAGAATGGCTATTATACCTTTTGTAATTATTGCGTCACTATCGGCTGTATAATTTATTTTACCATTTTTTAGTTGAGCATCGAGCCAAACTTTTGATTGGCATCCTTTTATCAGTCTATCATCGGTCTTGTTATTCTCATTTATAAGGGGCAATGATTTTCCTAAATCAATCATATACTCATATTTTTGCATCCAATCGTCGAACAATAAAAACTCGTCTATAACCTCTTCTTGTATTGATTTAATAGTCATATTCCTAATTGGTTATTTTATAGGCACGAATTATAAGATTTCCCTCTCTATTAAAAAAAGTAAGCATATTATTATCAAAGTTAAACGTCATTGTACTTCTAAATGCTTTAAATAATTCTGATTCAACTTTCATTACATCGTCTTCACAATACATTTTAGTTACCCCTAAAGGTTCAATTTCAATTTTATTATTATTGGTAACGATATAGTTCCCAAAATAAGTATTACAATCGGTCTTTCCAGAAATTTTATTTTCATTTGAGTCAATTTTAAAAAACAATTTTCTTTCCAGTTGCTGGGTATTTAAACTTTTAATTTCATAGTTCCCCGAGTAAACATTCATCATCTTTTTTTCTACAGTAGGTTTTGTCTCTTTACAAGAGATAAAAAACAGTGAAAAAATTAGAACACTAAATTTGATAGTTTGTTTCATATTTTATTTAGGATAACATCATTTTTGCTTTATTTATAGCCGCTATAAAAATATCAATCTCTTCTTTCGTATTATAAAATGCAAATGAAGCTCTAATGGTACCAGAAATTTCATAGAAATCCATAATGGGTTGTGTGCAATGCTGCCCAGTTCTTACTTCTACGCCTAACTTATCAATAATAGTACCAATATCGTAAGGGTGAATTTTATCAATATTAAAAGAAATAACTGCAGTTTTATTGGAAGAATTTCCATAAATTTTTACACCATCAATTTTTAAGAGTTCCTTAGTTGCATATTTTAAGAGTTCATTTTCGTAAATCGCTATATCTTTTAATCCAATAGAGTTTAAATAGTCTACCGCAGCTCCAAAAGCAATACCTCCTGCAATGTTTGGAGTTCCTGCTTCAAACTTATGGGGGAGATCTGCATAAGTAGTTTCCTCAAAAGAGACCTCTTTAATCATTTCTCCTCCTCCCTGATATGGAGGTAATTCTTGGAGCCATTTTTCTTTTCCGTATAAGATGCCAACTCCCGTAGGTCCGCACATTTTATGTGCAGAGGTAACATAAAAATCTACATTTAATTTTTGGAAATCTGGAATTAAATGGGAAGTAGCTTGAGCGCCATCAATTAATACTGCAGCCCCTTTTTCATGCGCTTTTTCAATAATTAATTCAATAGGATTTATGGTGCCTAAGGTATTTGACACATGATTTACAAATACTAATTTGGTTTTTTCGGATAATAAACGAGTGTAGTCAGCCAGTGATAATTCTCCTATTTCAGTCATCGGAATTACTTTCAGAGTTGCCCCTGTTTTTTCACAAAGCATTTGCCAAGGAACAATATTAGAGTGATGTTCTAATGTAGAAACTAAAATTTCGTCTCCACTTTTTAAAATCTCAGAAAAACCAGAAGCCACCATATTAATACTGTGAGTTGTTCCAGAGGTAAAGATAATTTCATGATTGTGTTTAGCATTAAAATGGTTTTTTATTTTAGTCCTAGCTAATTCATAAACATCTGTGGCTTCTTGTGAAAGCGCATGAACACCTCTGTGGATATTCGCATTGTAGTTACTATAGTAATCGACTATTTTATCGATCACTATTTTTGGAGTCTGTGAGGTTGCTGCGTTATCAAAATAAACCAGCGGATATCCATTTACTTTTCTCGAAAGTATAGGAAAGTCTTTTCTTATTTTTTTTATATCTAAACCCATGATTTAACAATAAGAATTAAATATCAAATCCAATATTCACCCCAATTTTGTTGGCGATAAGTTTATTAATTCTTCTTTTCAATTCCGGAATCTTTACGGATTCAAGCACTGTATTTGCAAAAGCATACATTAATAATGCTTGAGCCTCTTTTAGTCCAATACCTCTTGAGCGTAAGTAAAAAAGAGCGTCTTCATCAAATTGACCAATGGTACACCCATGTGAACATTTTACATCGTCTGCAAAAATTTCAAGTTGAGGCTTCGCATTTACAGTAGCATTATCATCAATTAATATATTATTGTTTTGCTGAAATGCATTGATTTTTTGAGCTTGTTTTTCCACAATAACTTTTCCGTTAAAAACCCCCGTCGAGGAATCTGCATATAAGCCTTTATAGTCTTGGTGACTTTCACAATTTGGAGCGTTGTGTTTCACTAAGGTATTATGATCAACATGTTGTTTGTCTTTAAGAATAGTAACTCCCTTTAGAGTAGACTCACAGTGCTCCCCGTTTTGAATAAAATTTAAATTATTTCTTGTTAATTTACCGCCCAAAGAAAAAGAATGAACTTTGCAATTACTATCTTGTTCTTGATGTATAGTTGTATTATCAATTAACGAAGCATTTTCTTTATCATTTTGAATTTTATAGTAATCCAGATAAGCTCTTTTCTCGGCAAAAATTTCAGTTACGGAATTTGTAAAAACAGGATTCGCTGTAAGGCTCTGATGTCTTTCAATTATTTGGACGTGAGCATTTTCTCCAACCACAATCAAATTTCGAGGTTGTACCATTAAAGCTGACTCGTTACCCGTAGAGAAATTTATAATTTCAATTGGTTTTTCAACCTCTTTATTTTTTGGGATATTGATATATGCCCCCTCTCTAGCAAATGCGGTATTTAGTGACGAGATACTATTTTTAGCAGCAGCTTTATTATAATAGTTTTCTATAACTGCCTTATACTTAGATTTTGATAATGCCGCTGAAAGTAGACAAATATCTAGTCCATCATGAGTTGTTTCAGATAAAAAAGAACTGTAGACACCATCAATAAAAACTAGCTTATACGAATCTATATCATATAGGAAATAGTTTCTAACTTTTTTAAATTTCACCTCTTTGTCTCCCTTAGGGAACACACTATAGTCTTTGTTAAGAATTGATTTTAATGAGGTGTATTTCCAATCTTCTTCTTTTTTTGTAGGGAACCCTTTTTCTTCAAATGTATGTATTGCCTTTTTTCTAATTTCATGAATCGGTGAGTCATCTTCCAAATGATCATCGAAGGCTAGGTAAGACGAAACCAGTTTATCTTTTAAATTCATAATAGTTATTTAATAACAAAGATTATTAACTTACTAATTCTTCTTTAATCCAGTCATAGCCTTTAGCTTCTAACTCATAGGCTAATTCTTTTGTGCCGGATTTCACTATTTTTCCATCGATTAAAACATGAACAAAATCAGGAACGATATAGTCTAATAATCTTTGATAATGAGTAATTACAATAACAGCATTATCTTTATTTTTAAGTTTATTTACACCGTTAGCAACAATTTTTAATGCGTCGATGTCCAGGCCTGAATCAGTTTCGTCAAGAATTGCTAATTTAGGATCTAACATTGCCATTTGAAAAATTTCATTTCTTTTTTTCTCTCCCCCTGAAAATCCTTCATTTAAAGATCTGGATAAGAATTTTCTGTCGATCTCTAACAAATCAGCTTTTGATTTGATCAACTTTAACATTTCTGAGGCTGGCATGTCTTCTAATCCTTGAGCTTTTCGATTTTCATTAATGGCCGTTTTGATAAAGTTGGTTACGGAGACTCCCGGAATTTCAACTGGATATTGGAACGAAAGAAAAATTCCTCTGTGTGCTCGTTCTTCAGGACCAAGTTCAGAGATATTTTCATCTAAGAATTTAACAGAACCTTTTGTAACCTCGAAGTTTTCATTACCAGAAATCACAGAAGATAATGTACTTTTCCCAGAACCATTAGGACCCATAATAGCATGAATCTCTCCTGGTTTTATTTCTAGGTTGACACCCTTTAATATTTTTTTATTCTCTACACCTGCGTGTAACTCGTTAATTTGAAGCATAGTATTATTTCTTTTCTTCTATTTTGACATCAATTTTTGAAGGCTTACTACCTACTATAACAATTTCAGTTATGGTCAATATTTCATCCCATCCTTCTTGACCTTCTGGTTTTTGAGAAACGTTTCCTTTAACAGCTACAGGAACCATGTCAAAATCAGAACTTTTCACTGCTTTTACTTTATCCGCTAACTGTTTAGATAAATCGTCTATAGTAACCCCATAAATAAATTTATCGCCTTTAAGTACAGCCGCATCTTCTAGGAAAATAAAATCTCCTCTGTAAACTTTTTCTTCTGAACTATCAAGTTCTATTTTCGATTCTTTTTCCTGATTAGTTGCTATGTTTTTTTTACAAGAAAAACTAACTATTGAAATGAGAGTAATTAAAATTATTTTTTTCATTTTTTCGTTGATTATCCTACGGAGCCTTCAAGGCTAATTTCTAATAATTTTTGTGCTTCTACAGCAAACTCCATTGGAAGTTTATTTAATACTTCTTTACTAAATCCATTAACTATAAGAGCAATAGCTTTTTCGGTGTCAATTCCTCTTTGATTACAATAAAATATTTGATCTTCTCCGATTTTACTGGTGGTAGCTTCGTGCTCTATCTGAGCAGATTTATTCTTTGCTTCGATATATGGAAACGTATGAGCTCCACATTCATTTCCCATCAACAAAGAATCACATTGTGAAAAATTACGTGCATTTTGAGCATTTTTATTTATTTTCACTAAACCTCTGTAGCTATTCTGTGATTTCCCAGCAGAAATACCTTTCGAAATAATTGTACTTTTTGTGTTTTTGCCAAGGTGAATCATTTTTGTACCCGTGTCTGCTTGTTGAAAGTTATTTGTGACTGCAATTGAATAAAATTCACCTATAGAATTATCCCCTTTTAGTATACAACTAGGATATTTCCAGGTAACAGCAGAACCCGTTTCAACTTGAGTCCAAGAAATTTTCGCATTTTTTTCGCAGATCCCTCTTTTGGTTACAAAATTGTATACCCCACCTCGACCTTCTTTATTTCCAGGATACCAATTTTGTACCGTAGAGTATTTAATTTCAGCATTATCTAAAGCAATAAGTTCCACAACTGCTGCGTGTAACTGGTTTTCATCTCTAGAAGGAGCTGTACACCCTTCCAGATAACTAACATAACTCTCTTTGTCAGCAATTACGAGTGTTCTTTCAAATTGACCTGTACCTGCTTGATTAATCCTAAAGTAGGTAGATAATTCCATCGGGCATTTAACCCCTTTTGGTATGTAACAGAAGGATCCGTCACTAAAAACTGCACTATTTAAAGCAGCATAAAAATTATCTTTTTGTGGAACCACAGTACCAATATATTTTTTTACCAAATCAGGATGGTCTTGTATAGCTTCAGAAATAGAACAAAATATAATACCTTTTTCCGCTAATGTTTTCTTGAAGGTTGTTGCCACTGAGACGGAGTCTACAACAATATCAACCGCAACCCCTGCTAGTTTTTTTTGCTCATCTAAAGAAATTCCAAGCCTGTTAAAGGTATCTAATAATTCTGGATCTACCTCATCGATGCTTTCGTACTTTGGTTTTGAGTTAGGTGCTGAATAATAGGAAATATCTTGAAAATTAGGTTTTTTATAATTCACATTGGCCCAATCAGGTTCTTCCATGCTTTTCCAATGCATGAAAGCTTCTAATCTCCAATCTGTCATCCACTGAGGCTCATTTTTTTTCTTAGAAATTGCCTTTACAATATCTTCATTTAAACCAATTGGGAAAGTTTCAGATTCTATATCTGTATAAAACCCATATTCATATTCCTTGGTTTCAAGATCTTTTTTTAAATCGTTTTCTGTAAATTTTGCCATAATACCTTTGTACCTTTTCCTAGAATCTATAGAGAAAAACTTTCACCACAACCACAAGTTCTATTTGCATTTGGATTATTAAAAACAAAGCCTTTACCATTAAGACCTCCACTATACTCAAGTGTAGTTCCAACAAGGTATAAAAAACTTTTTTTATCAACTATTATTTTGACATCATTATCTTCATAAAGTTGGTCATTTTCATTTTTTTGCTTGTCAAAATCCAATTCGTACGATAAGCCCGAACAACCACCACTTTTTACTCCAACTCTTACGTAATCCTGGACAACACTAAAACCATCTTCAGACATCAATTGACTTATTTTTATTTTTGCTGTATCGCTTACTTTTATCATAATTAGATTAAATCTAAATAAAGAGCAAATATATGCTATTTTCGATATTTTTCAGAGGAAAAAATCGGTATAAATATTTATCGCAGAATCAATTTTTCTTATGAAACAATTATATTATTATAATTACAAAAAACTCTTAAAATCTTATTAAATCTTCAATCAAAGCTTTAATTTTTTTTATATTCACTGACTTTAAATAAAAATTAATGAAAGATTTATTCAATTTTAAGCATTTTAAAGGAGATTTATTTGGCGGTATAACTGCTGGTATTGTAGCTCTCCCATTAGCATTAGCGTTTGGTGTGAGCTCAGGTTTGGGTCCGAGTGCAGGATTATATGGAGCCATATTTATCAGCTTTTTTGCGGCACTTTTCGGAGGGACTAATACTCAAATTTCAGGACCAACTGCACCAATGACTGCAGTTAGTATGGTTGTAATTGCGGGGATTTTAGCGACTTTCGAGGGAGATATCCAAAAAGCTTTGCCTTCAATTTTAACAGTATTTTTATTAGCTGGGTTTATGCAAATTGGACTTGGCATGTTGGGATTAGGGAAATACATTAAGTATATCCCATACCCTGTAGTGTCTGGATTTATGACCGCAATAGGAGTGATTATTTTAGTTACTCAGATTTTACCCGCAATCGGATACTATCCAAAAGAGGATATGACTTTTGTGGAACAGTTCAAACCAAAAGCGGAAGAAGTTATCTTGGAAAATATATTATTGGATGAAGTCGAGGAGGGAATTTTAGTATTAGAAAATTTTAAAGAAACAATAAAAAGAGCAGGAGATATTTCTGCACTACAAATAATGAAAGAGTCCAAAACGCTTGCAGGTAAAGAAGCGTCGGGAGTAGTTGGGACTATCAAAGTTTTACCTAATGCTTTAAATAGTATAAATTGGTTAGAATTAATACTAGCTTTAGGCACTATTTTTATTATATATGGCTTTAAGCGAATAACAAATACGATCCCCAGTACCTTAGTGGCACTTTTTGTAATGAGCGGGATAGCTGTTGGATTTGGTTTAGATTATCGTCCCATAGAGGAAATTCCAAGTGGACTACCCATTCCAAAATTAGAAATGTTTACCAACTTTCATTTGGATAGCGTTACACCTTATATATTTACAGCTCTTACATTAGCTTTATTGGGAGCTATTGACTCGTTGTTAACATCTGTTGTGGCAGATAATATGACTAAAACTAAACACAAACCAAATAAAGAACTAATTGGCCAAGGAATAGGTAATAGTATAGCTGCATTTTTTGGAGGAATTCCAGGCGCTGGTGCAACGATACGTACAGTTGTAAATATCAATGCAGGTGGTAAAACTAGATTTTCCGGAATGATTGCTGGAATTTTATTATTAATTATTTTATTAGCTCTAGGTCCTGTAGCCTCTAAAATTCCTGCGGCAGTACTAGCTGGGATTCTTATAACAGTTGGTATTGGTGTGATGGATTATAAGGGCCTTAAAGCGATTCCTTATATGCCAAAACAGGAAGTCGCAATTATGCTGTTGGTTTTAGTGCTTTCATCTGTTTGGAATTTGGTTTATGCAGTAGGAATCGGGTTAGTTATAGCTTCTTTAATTTTTATGAAAATAATTGGAGATATCTCTGCAAAGAGGTCAGAAGTTAAATCTTTAAAAGAAGAGGCATGGGACGATGAAGTTGGAATTCCAGAAAACTTACAAGAGCAAATTTTTATAAAACACATAAAAGGGCCTTTATTTTTTGGTACTACAAGCGATTTTCAGGCATTGGCAAAACAAATTTCTCCAAAGGCTACAACCGTAATTATCAGAATGGATCGTATGCCATATATGGATCAAACGGGGCTATACGTTATGGAAGAAATTTTAATAGACCTTATAAATGCTGGTAAAACAGTACTGCTCGTGGATATTATTGAACAACCCAGATATATGATGGAACGGATCGACATTATTCCAGATTTAATATCCAAAGAGTATCTGTTTGAAGACTTTAAAAAATGTTTAATTTGGATAAAAGGGAATATGAAAGAAAATTAAATTTAAATTCATTGATGCCTTGCACTAACATTTTTATAAAAATCAATACCTTTGATTTTAGAATGAAAATTAACCACTTAATTTTACAAAGTATACCCTATGAAAACAATTACTAAAAGCTTATTTCTTCTATTTTTTTGTTTATTGGTTTCCGTATCTTCTTATGCTCAGATTGAAATTACTCCTCAAGCAGGTTACCAGGTAGGTTCTAAATATAATTATTATGACGGTTATATGAAACTAAAGTCTTCCGGGCACTTTGGTGTAACTGTCGATTTTGATGTAAACCCTATTGGCGCTCAAGTTGAGTTAATTTATGCTTTTCAAAATGCAGATTTAAATTTCAAAGATTATTATTTTTTTCCATACGAAACCTATATCACCCAGTTTAATGTGCATCATATTCAAGCAGGGTTTATTCAAAATTTTAATTATGACGAATCATTTCGCCCTTTTGCTGGGATATCTGCAGGGGTCGTAGTTTTTGATCCTCAGTACAATAAAAATAACGGAGGAATCCCGGATTATGATCCGGGCAACAGAACAAAATTTGAGTTTGGATTTACCGGTGGTGCTAAGTATTTTTTTACAGACAGAATTGGCGTGAGGCTTCAAGCTCAGCTCCTAGTTCCTTTGGAATGGGGAGGAATTTATTATGGCTCAGGTGGTGGCGGTATCTATACCTCTGGAGGTACTCTTTTACAACTTAATTTTACAGGGGGGCTAATTTTTAGATTGGGAGATTAATTAATTATTTAAAAAACTTATTATGAAAAAAACTTTGTATTCTTTCTTGTTGTTAGGATTTGTATTATTAAGTAGTTGTTCAAGTGTAAAAGTGTTAGATTCCTGGAAAGGAGACAACCTTGCAACGATGTCAGACAAAAACATCCTTGTAATTGCCAGGACTGACAACCAACAAGCGAGAATAGCTATTGAAGAGGCTATGGCAAACGACTTAAGAAAAGCAGGCCTGAAGGCCACTGAAAGTTATTTAAAGTTTAACAGCATGAACCCTAACAAAAAAGTTGATCCAGGAACAGTCCAAGCGTTGATAGAAAAAGCAGGCTTTAAAGGTGTTGTTATGAATGTATTAAAAGACTATAATGAGTCTATGGTTACGGAAGAATCTGGAGGTTATTATGCAGGAGGAACCACTTATTATGGTGGATATCCTGGGTATTATGGAGGGTTTTATGGATATTATCACAATCCATATTCTTATTCAACGTATGGAAATTATGTGCCAAGTAGTAGTACCACAAGAATTTCTAAATCTTATATCTTAGAAACCCTGATTTACAATTTAGACGAATCCGAGGGGAAACAACTCGTTAGTGTTGTAACTACGCAGATTATCGATCCTGGCAGTGTCACTAAGACTGCAAAAGATTATTCTAAGCTAGTCTTCAATAGTCTTAAGAAAAAATAAATATAAAACGCCAACTTAGGTTGGCGTTTTTTTATGGCCTTTAACAAATACTATTTTTTAAGAGATTACTTTTAGTTAAGGTAAGGATTATCAATTTGGATTTAAAAATGCAGGATTTATTGTGAATTCAGGTTCTGATAATGAAAGTAAGAAAGCTTTTAAGTCCGCTTTGTCAGAGTCAGTTAATTGTGCTCCACCTTCGGCTATATTTTTCATTAAAGGATCAATGGTGTTGGAGTAAACCAACCCTTCACTATAATGATTGATTACCTCATCTAAAGTAGCAAACCTACCGTCATGCATATAAGGTGCTGTATAAGCTAAGTTTCTTAAAGAGGGGGATTTAAATTTTCCATAATCAAGTGGATCGCCAGTAAAACCTCCTAATCCAAGATCTTCGAATGAAGAATCTAGCCCATTGTTGTGAAATGCATTGTTTGTCCATAAGGGATTGAACTCACTACCATGACAATGAAAGCAATCTCCTCTGTTTTCATCCATAAAAATATTAAAGCCGTTTATTTCTTGAGCAGTGACCGCATTATCATCTCCCAATAAATATTGATCAAACCTTGAATTACCAGAAATTAAAGTCCTTTCAAACTGAGCGATGGCTTTTGCTACAAATTCTTTGGTTATGATAGCGCTTCCAAAAGCTTGTTCAAATAATTCTGGGTACTCTGAAGTGGCTTGTAATGTGGCAACTACATTTGGCCAAGAATTATTCATTTCTATAGGATTTTCTATAGGACCGTTTACTTGATCTTCAATACTGGAGGCACTTCC
>JAAEPP010000685.1 GCA_024232495.1 Flavobacteriaceae bacterium | reverse complement strand
ATATTTTTCTGTTAAAAAATTATTATTTGTTCTGACAATCTTAGATAAAAGTATTTCAAAAATTTGTCTCTGATCTCTTAGATAAGACCTCAAATGAAGTCCAAATGATAATTTTTGACCGAAAAATATAGTTAAATATGTCTACGGGTCCAATTTTTGTAAGTATTTACGTAAATCGCGTAATCCGATTTATCTCAAAATCTATAGTTGGTGTGAATTTCTTACCCTGCTCCGTTTGAATTAATTTTTTCTTAGCCTCAGAATGAGACCACGTAGAGCTCTGTAGCTTTATTTATTCCGGAGATAGATATATTACAATTACACCGGAAATTCAGGTGTCCAACAAGGGTGTCATATTTTACAATCTTTATCATTAACTTTATCAAATTAAGCACTGTAGCTTTCCCATATTATTTTATATTCTTACATACACGGAAAAAATGGATAGAAAATATAAATATTAAGAAAATGATTTGTCAGCCATATAAAAATAAAATAATTCTTTTATCCTTTTCTCAATGGTATAGAAGTCAAACTTATGGAAAACAACATTCTAATTTGAAATTAAGGTGTCCAATAAGGGTGTCATATTTTACAATCTTTATTATAAACCTCATCAAATTAGCACTGTAGCTTTCCTATAATATTCTATAAATATATTCTTAAAAGTGTTCTTAGGAATATATGGAAACGATATATTACAGCAGAATGGAATATTTAATTTTTTTTGATCAGCGTTTTCTATAAGTTGAAAACATAACTGTTTTTATCGCAATATCTAGTGCGCAATGATTTTCAAATTACTTTATGACCAAACTGATGCCTAATTTGGTAGATTCTTAAAACTGAAAAACTGCTCATATGTCTAACCAATTATATTGTACATCATGTTTGAGTCTAGCACT
>JAAEPP010000684.1 GCA_024232495.1 Flavobacteriaceae bacterium | reverse complement strand
TTTTGAGACAAGGATCCGCAAGATATCGAGGATAGTGATGTAACTAGCAGTATTTCCAAAGAATCAATGTCATTGTGGAAGGGGTCGATTGAGTGGTATTAGAAATCTCCCACCTATAAACTAGGAGTAATTAGGATATCTACCCCCGAGGTTCTCTCATACAGAACAGAAATTGAGATCTGACGCAAACAACCGGTTAAATCAAATGCTAGAGCAGGTTGTTTACATGCAAATATAGTATCCCTATTCTGTTGCATAGGGACATGTATTTTCAATTTTCAATTTTCAATTTTTCAATTTTCATTTAAATTCTCAGCAATTAATTACAGTTATAATTATTAAACATAAAGATGCTATGAAAATATTAAAATACAATTCAATAAAGTTAACTACAATTGAAAACAAAACATCATTAATCAAAATGTGCTGACGGACATATGGAAATAACTCTGTAAAGAGCTTTCTAGCCATATGCCCTCAGTGACGTGTTACTATTAGCTAGTATATATATATACGCAATTGCCGAATACAAAAAAATTATTTTTGATATAAATTTCATGAATTCTTATATTTTTTGAAAAAACAAAATAAAAACAAAAACGAAAGGGTCAAAGGAAAACTAAATAAAAACAGAAAGAACAGGGGAAAAATTTTTGTTCTCCAATGGCTCATGTAGCTCAAAACCTGCGTAGTTAATAATTGTTAAGTAACATTTTTTTGTACAGTTTACTAAATGACTTCTTCTGACGAGAATTTCGAATATTCTCGGGGATAGTATTCCAAATCTTAACACCCGAATAGGTAATAAAATGTTTTTTATAATTGGTCCTTACTACTGGAGTACAAAATTTACCGGCTGCAGCCTGTCTAGTATTAATATTATGTTGGTTTTTAGTTAATTGAAAGAGGTGCGAATAAAGACTGTTATAGTTACCTTTATATAATTCAAACATAAATTTTGCACACTCTAATTTATAAGTGTCTTCTAAGTTTAATGAATTAAGCTCTTTTAAGATAGGTTTAGAGGGTTCATTCTGTGGTTTGAAAGTAATTATTCTAGCTGCTTTCTTTAAACATTTATTTAGTTGATCTAAGGAGCTGGGGTAGGCCCCGCCCCAATTAATTATACCATAGTTAATATGCGGTGAGATGAATGCGTTGAAAACATTAATTAAAACGTTTTTTGGTGCAAAGTGCCTGATTTTTGATAGAATACCAATACTTTTTGCCACTTTAGTTGTTACATGCTTAATGTGGTTTTTCCAAGTCAAATTTTTATCAATTAATACGCCTAAGTATTTAACGCAATCAGATTCTTCTAGTGTCTCACTATTTAGGCTTAAGTTCACATTTCTTGGTAACTTTTTCTGTCTTGGTTTTATTATCATAAAATTAGATTTATTTACATTCAATGTTAATTTATTTGCTATTAACCAATCTGAAATTTTAGCCAGTTCGCAATTAACAGTTTCTTCTAAATTGTCAATATTTTTATTAGAATAGAATAGGCTTGTATCATCTGCAAAAAGATGGAAACTCATAATTTTTGATGATTGTGGAATATCATTTATATACAATAAGAAAAGGAGCGGTCCTAAAACACTGCCCTGGGGCACCCCATGGTGATTGTAATTAGAGTTAGATAAAGTGCCTCCAACTGATACTCGCTGGGTCCTGTCTGTTAAATAGGATCGAAACCATTCAAGAGCAACTCCCCGGATACCATAATGTTCAAGTTTAGTTAATAAAATGTTATGATTTACAGTATCAAAGGCCTTTGCAAAATCTAAGAATATACAGCACGAAAATTGATTGTTCTCTATTGCATTTACTAGCTGATTA
>JAAEPP010000683.1 GCA_024232495.1 Flavobacteriaceae bacterium | reverse complement strand
TGTTATTTCCGTGGCTCTACCAAGGTCAAGATCAGATCACAAGGTCATACAGCAACAAAAACAGCTAAGTCAAAGTTTTTTCTTTTGTCATTCTCTCAGATCTTTATTAGGCCCCATTTGTCATGATTGTCGTGGGGGATCTTAGCTAAAAAACAAGAAAATGTGAAGCAGTGCAATTGCTTTCCGCCACTAGTACCCTTTTGGTAGCTATCAACTGTTATCACGGTATTCTTATTTGCATACTTGCGTACCCTCTTCCGCCCTCTTACATGAGTTGATCCTTTGCCCTGCATGATAATATTTTATAGACGTGATTTTTCTCTTTCATCCTGATAATCTCCAATTTTGATCACTTTAATTTTAAGATTTGGTTTATCTTTTTATAGGGTTATCTAGAATAAGTCTACCTTAGCTTAAGTTCTGGTCCTTCCAGGTTAAATAACGTAAATCTGCGTTGCATGTTTTTCCGGTTTTCCTCAGCGTTTAATCCACTATCTAATTTGTTCGGTTTTTATCGAGTGTCCCTTTTAGATTCTTTCGTGATTTTCTTAGGAATATTACATTCTTCGTCCATATGGAACTAATTTTATTCCAAGGGTGGACAAAAAGATTTCCCTGAAAGCTATCACGGTCTTTATAGGCAAGGTAAAAGATGTAATAATGTAGACGGGGTCTGACGCTATCAGAAAGATTCATTTGGATTTTCATTATAGCTTTTATTTTTTTGTTCTAATGCTACTTTTGGGTAATACATATGTAGCAAGACGGTTGTCCCTCTCACAAGTCATTCCTAGTATAGTTGATACATGTAGTCATACATATTCATATAGTTGTCACTTAAATAAGAAATACAAATGGTGGTTGGGGCCCCCTGTATTTCACTGATGTGCCCTCTTTGATTCTTGTGTTGATGAATTTCATGACAGCAACTTTAGGCTAGGCTAGGCTAACGCTTGCCAAAATGAAGAATGATGGAAAATTAGTAAGGCAGATTAAAGCCTGATTAGGCAGGTAATCATATGAAAAAGAATGCAGCTTCCAAACGGAACTAGATTCATATTATTCATTTTGTTGAGTATATTCTTTACTCAAGCAATCAGACGTACTTAAAAAAAATGAGGTCTACATTTGATGTTTTCCCATCAAAGAAAGCTAGATGATAAAAACGACAGATTGGCTGACATTCAAATC